>DHLT01000234.1 GCA_002405405.1 Ignavibacteria bacterium UBA4661
TTCAAGGGCATTGTCAAGCACAGTGCCACCCGCACCACACCGTGTTTTTAAAAGTTTAAGTAATCGGGTAAGTTCGTCCGGTTTTGTTTGAAATCCCGTAATCCCCGTAACGATTTTATTACCTCGCTTTTCAGTACGAATAACAAGTTTGTAGGGCTTGCCGTCATAGCCCACACGTGTTGCAACTGTGGGTTTTTGAGTCGAAGAAGAGTGAGAATGTTCGATGAGGGATTGTAAATCAGAAAGCGAAGAGAGTGTTGGCATACGCAGTCCTAAAAAACGAAACAACAGATTTACACAGGGGATTCAAGAAAGTATGTTTGCATATCGCCTTTGCCTTTGATGTGCATCATACCACGATCTGTAAAAACAAAATCTTTTTGCAAATGCTGATATACCGACTCACTGCAATGAACGCGCCCGGGCGAGCCATGCGACTCCATACGTGATGCTATATTCACAGCATCACCCCACAAATCGTACGCATATTTTTTTGTGCCAATAACACCGGCAACCACACTGCCGATATGTACACCAATACGCACTTGTAAGTTGGTGTTTAGGTGTTGATTGAGAAGTAGAATAGCATCGCGCACACGCAGTGCCATTGTTGCGGCACGTTTGGCATGATCAGGTTTCCATTCAGGCAATCCTGCAACGACCATGTACGCATCACCGATGGTTTTGATTTTTTCTAAGCCACATGCTTCGGCAATTTCATCGAAGGTAGAGAATACCGCATTGAGAATAACAATGACTTCCTCAGGCGAACTACGTCCGCTGAGTTCGGTAAAGCCAACTAAATCAATGAAAAGAATACTCACGCTTTCGTAACTGTCAGCAATGACCGATTCTCCTTGTTTTAAGCGGTGTGCAATTGCCGGAGGCATCATGTTGAGCAAGAGTTGTTCGGATTTTTCACGTTCTTGAAAAATGATGTCATTCGATTGTTGCAATTCGATATTAGCTTGAGCAAGGTGATACTGTGAACTACGGATATTAGAAAGCATTTTGTCGAAAATGCGAGCTAAGTCGCCAACTTCATCATTACCGATTTTAGGAATTTTTACATTCAAATCGCCCTCGCCGACTTGATACATAATACGTTGAAGCGAGAGTACCGGTCGCGAAGCAAAGAAACCGGCAATCATACCCATGAGTCCGCCAAAGGCTAAAAAACCTAATGCCCACCATAATGCTGTGCGTCGGAGATCGTTGGTACGGTCTTGTACAGGTAAAAGATTGCGCCCGACGACTGCTTGTGTTGTTCCTGAAAATGGTTTGGCAACTACAGATGCTTTACGAACAACAAAATTGGTGTTGGTTTCAACAGTGCTATTGAATACAAAATCTTCGGGATATGCAGCGATCGTTTCACCATTATTGACAATCACAACAAACTCGAAACCGGGGATCATTTTGGCATAATCAATAGCGCGTTGTGTGCCTGCAAAATCATCATTGTTAAACCCAATTGAGACTCCAAGAGCAACGGTTTCAGCTACTGACTCTGTTTCGCGAGCATAAGAAGAGAAAAGATTGCGCTCTTGTACATTGGGGAAATACCAAAATAAAAAGCCTGTGAGCGTGGCAATAATGGCAAGGAAGGACAGCGATATTTTTTTGCCAAGAGTAAAGCGCATAAATACAATATGAGAGAAAAGTACCGTGTGGAACAAACACTGTATGTGATGAGGAAACCGACGGGTAACGATCATTGTGCAGTGTATGCTATAGACTGTAAATACTCAGTACAATAGAGTCATTGATGAAGCACGTGTAAAGTCGAAAGATAACAAAAAACTTCCCCTGAATTTGGCTTTGTTCAGGGGGAAAAGAAAACGGACAATAAGTTATTTATTGTCGAGGACAAATCAGCTTTTTAAGTATTACTCATCTTTGTCCGGAGGTACAATAGGAATTGCATCGGGATCGGTATGAAGCTTAGCAAGAATTTTTGCTTCAAGTTCTTGTGCAGCATCAGGATTTTCTTTCAAGTATTCCCGCATACCTTCGCGTCCTTGCGCACGATGGTCGCCAAAAGCAAGCCATGATCCACTCTTGGTAATAAATTTGAAGTCGATACCAAAGTCAATCAATTCACCAGTGCGTGAAATACCCGTAGGATAAACGATTTCAAACTCTGCCACTTTGAAAGGAGGAGCAATTTTATTTTTCACGCATTTAACTTTTACGCGATTACCGATGATGTCCTCACCCGACTTTACAGTTTCCGTTTTGCGAACATCTAAGCGCAGTGACGCATAAAACTTTAGAGCATTACCACCCGTTGTTGTTTCATTCGGACCGTATCCCATGCTGTTGATTTTTGCGCGGAGTTGATTGGTAAAAATCACAGCAGTATTGGATTTTCCAATGGAACCATTGAGTTTACGCATGGCAAGCGACATCAAGCGCGCTTGTGAGCCGACTTGTGTTTCACCCATTTCACCCTCAAGCTCTACACGAGGTATCAGTGCCGCAACAGAGTCAATGATGACTAAATCAACAGCACCACTCCGAACAAGTGTTTCAACGATGTCGAGCGCTTGCTCACCGAATTCGGGTTGCGACAGCAAAAGATTGTGAAGGTCAACGCCCAAGTGTTGAGCATAGACTGTGTCAAGAGCATGTTCGGTATCGATAAATGCGGCAAGCCCACCATTTTTCTGTGCTTGTGCTATGGTGTGCAAGCATACAGTGGTTTTGCCGGAAGATTCAGGTCCGAAAATCTCCGTGATTCGACCACGGGGAATACCACCTGCTCCGATGGCGGCATCAAGCGCTATACAGCCCGTTGGAATGACTTCGATATTTTGTGCAGGACGCTCGGAAAGGCGCATGATCGAGCCCTTTCCATGCGATTTCTCAATCTGTTCTAATGCTTGCTCTAATGCTTTTCTCCGTCCGGCAAGCGGATCATCTTTTTCTTTCTCTTTTTCTTTTTTTGAACGTGTTTCAGCCATGATATAAACCACTACAAAACGTTAAACAAACAACTAAACTATGAAGGAAGAATAATAAACATTGTTGATACGTCAACGGCTTACAGAGAACATTATTACAAAGAGAATCTCAAGGTTTTGCATTCCCGGCAACGCCATATGCGATGGTAATGATACTATCGGCGGTACTGACAAAATCAACCAATTCGGGTTTCCAGTCTTTATCGGGTGTTTTGGATTCGCACACAATGGCGGCACGTAAACGACCATTACCCCAGATAGGGCGAGAAAGCAGAGCAAATATATCGTCTTTCTCAAGATAGTTTTCGTAGAGTTCGCGTGTGTCAAGATTTTCGTACACATTCTCCGCTACAACATTGCGATTGCTTTTCAGTGCTTTGAGGTATGCCGGCGCTAATTCTTCAGTGATTGTATTACCTTGCATGAACTGATCTTGCTCTTTGTCATACATCTGCACGCACCGTAGATGGTGCTTGTCTTCTTCGTATTCCCATAAACCAACACGTTCTACGCCCAATGTTTGAGCCATCGTCTTGGTAACAGCTTTCATGGTTGTAAGAAGATTTTCATACATATCATCTTGTGTCTGATGAACATTTTCTACCAAATCAGTGATATGGACAATCATGGCGTTTTGAGCATCAATAGTACGGCGTTGCTCTTCGAGTGTCATAATCTGAACTTGCAAGCGTTCGTTAGAAGCTTCCATTGTTTTATGACCTTCTTCAACCAGTTTGATATATTCTTCTTGCGATGAGGCCATTGCATTGAACGTAGTAGCGAGCGATGCTATTTCATCTGTACCGAAAACAGTTGCTCGAGATTCAATTTTTCCTTCTTTCAAGTTATTGGAAGCATTGGCTAGATTATTGACAGGCGTTGTGATGCTACGCACGATAATGAAGCCGATAACAAGTAGAATGGTAATGCCAAGAGCTATGATGATGATGCTTGTTTGACGTGTTGATATGAAAGACTCATCACTTTTGCGATACTCAACATTTGCTACACGCAATTGATAGGTAATGAGTTCGTTCAGCGTCGTAATAATCGGATTAAATGAACCTGCTAATGTATCACGCACAAATTGTTGTACTTCAATATAGTCTTGACGTTTGAAAATAGCTGAGAGCGTATCTACCGATTGCAAAGCAGGAGTAATAAGTCGAGTTGCTTTTTCTTTGAGTTGAGTTTCTTGTGGATCTGACTGACTTTTCGCATACATTTTCCAGAGCGAATCGATGCGAGTTTTTCCTTGAGAAAGTGCGCTGATACCTTCCTCAAAAGTCATCACACCGGAGCGAACCTTTTCGGCGGTATTGACAATATTAACGCCGAAATTATCAGAGATTAATTTGAGCTGTTCAAGTGGAATGAGGCGCTCATTATAGACATCGCTGAATGCTTGGTGTGAAGCACTGAAATTGGAAAGACTGGTGAAGGCAATAACGCCTAGAATAGCCACAGCGCATGAAATCAGCAGGGCAAGGCGTGCACCGATTTTCAGATTATTCATGAGTTAATTAAAAAAATGAAACATGAAGGTGATTGATGGATATCAATGCAAGTGAAGACCTGTTGGTTCGCATATTACGTGGATGGCACGACATGCACAATAGCGAAATTGAAATTATATGCATTTATGCCGAGTAAAGCGTTGTCTGTTAGCGCGTTGGTCAAAAGATCAGTATTTTTTGTTTTGCATAAATAGCATACGTATCATCGAGTATGGTATGAATTGTATATGGTTAGTTGGAAAGGAAGACACGATGGCAGAAGGAAAGAATCATTATCCCGATAAAATTGAGCATCGGTACGAATTTCTTGTTGCAAAAGGGCAAGTGCCACAACGAATAGATCATTATTTGACGCAAATGATTGCTAATGCAACACGTACAAAGGTGCAGCGTGCAATCGATGCAGGTCATGTTGTTGTTAATGGCGCTATCGCTAAAGCCAGTCGAAAAATTCAGCCTGGAGATATTATTGTTTGCACTGTGATGAAGCCACCACCAATGGAGTTGATACCCGAAGATATTCCGCTGGAGATTGTGTACGAAGACGATGTCGTAATGGTAGTCAATAAACCTGCTGGAATGGTTGTGCATCCGGGATTTGGAAATCGTTATGGCACATTGGTTAATGCGGTTCTGTGGCATCTCGGAGAACGTGAAGCACGACTTATCGCTCTTGAAAGTGATGATGAAGATGATTCGGCGGAGGGAGAAAAAGAGGGTGATGATGGCGCATTAGCCAGCGAAGATGACTTCTTCAGAAGCGCAGAGATACGACCCGGAATTGTTCATCGTTTGGATATGGATACTTCTGGGTTGATGGTTGTATCAAAAAATGCGGATTACCACGCAGTGCTTGCCAAACAATTTGCTGATCGGGTAGTAGAGCGAGAATACCGCGCCTTAGTGTGGGGGCAAATGATGGATGATCATGGTATGATCGAAGGTAATCTTGCTCGTTCGACACGTGATCGTAAGCTTTTTCAGGTTGTTGAAAAAGGTGGCAAACACGCGCTGACAGAGTATCATGTGGTTGAGCGTTTTCCTTACTGTACACTTCTTCGATTAAAGCTACATACAGGGCGAACACACCAGATACGAGTACACTGTGCATGGCAAAAACACGCACTCTTCGGCGATCCGCAATATGGTGGCGGTGCTGTATTGTACGGTGGTCACAATTCCGTATTTCGCACAGCTGCACAGAAGTTGCTTAACAATTTTCAACGACAAGCACTTCATGCAAAAACACTGGGTTTTTTCCATCCGCGAACAGGTGTATGGATGCAGTTTGACTCTGAATTAGCGGAGGATATGAAAAATTTAGTTGAGAAAATTCGTGAATTACAAGAGGTGTCTTGAAGAAGTATAAGTGCCCTGAGAGTATTGGTATTGCTTGCTTTGCAGACTGTTGGTGTTGTATAGCAGCATAAAGTTCAAGTCTTTGTTGAAACGATGTATTCAAAAAAAATGTAAAAAAAAATTTGCGTAGAGGATAAGGTTGCCGTATGTTTGCAGTCCCTTTACGAACGGGGGCGTTACAAGAGGCGAAAGCAAATATGTACGCAGGAAGTCGTAAGTGGAAAAAGCTCTTTAGCGAAGAAGTTCCTTGAAAACAGAAAAAGCAAGAGGATAGAGAGAAAAGAAGTAGAGTGAGAAAAGAGTAAGGTTGGAAAAGAGGTAAGCGATAGAAGTACACAGGATAAAACACACAGTAATTAAAGTTGAGAAGTTTCTTCGTAGAGATATGAAAGAGACAGTCAGCAGTGAAAGAGTTCAGGATGCAGTTGTTGTGTTAAGTGCAGGCGAGAGTTTGCAGTTAGCGCGACGATAAACAAAGAATCAAACTCAAAAAAAACGTTAGAAGTAATTTTAACAGACAACGGAGAGTTTGATCCTGGCTCAGGACGAACGCTGGCGGCGTGCCTAACACATGCAAGTCGAGGGGGTAGCAATACCACCGGCGCACGGGTGAGTAACGCGTAAGTAATTTGGCTTTCACACAGAAATAACTGTTCTAACGAGCAGCTAATGTCTGATGAAGCATCGGGGTCGCATGGCTTTGGTGTTAAAGGGTAACCGGTGAGAGATAAACTTGCGTCCGATTAGGTAGTTGGTGAGGTAACGGCTCACCAAGCCGACGATCGGTAGCTGTTCTGAGAGGATGATCAGCCCCATTGGGACTGAGACCCGGCCCAGCCTCCTACGGGAGGCCGCAGTGAGGAATATTGCGCTATGGAC
>DHLT01000175.1:0-4715 GCA_002405405.1 Ignavibacteria bacterium UBA4661
ACTAGTGTGTACCCCTTTTCTTCAGTACGTTTACGCAGCTTTTCTAACTGTGTTTTTTTGAGCAACAGTTTGCGCTTACGAAGTGAAACATGGTTAAAAATGTTTCCTTGCTCAAATGGACTGATATGAAAACCAAGAACAAACAATTCCGGATTTATTTTGCCCTCGAACATGGCATAGCTGTCTTGGAGATTACATTTACCTTTGCGAATAGATTTAACTTCAGTACCCGTAAGCATGATACCGGCTTCCATCGATTCCACAATATGATAATCAAACCGTGCCTTACGATTTTGTGCAATTATTTTTTGCGTCCGTTCACGAATACGTTCTAATTGTGTTTGCGATACATTACTCATACTTTAGCAACCCATACATTCAACAATACATAACTTGACATAGGTTCTTTATCGAGTCTTGGCTCATACTCGTTCTAATACAACCGCTGTTCCCTGCCCTACGCCGATGCAAGCACTTGCTACACCATATTGAAGATTATCACGATACATACCTACTGCAAGTTGCCCCACAATACGTGCGCCGCTCATACCGAGCGGATGCCCAATAGCAATTGCTCCGCCATGTACATTGATGCGATCATACTCAATGTGCAAATCACGCATACAAGCAAGGACTTGTACAGCAAATGCTTCGTTAATTTCAAAACGATCAATAGCTGATAGCGGTATCCTTGCTTTTTCTAGTGCTTTAGGGATTGCCGCCGTTGGACCTAATCCCATGACACGCGGATCAACACCTGCCGAAGCACCGGCAACAAGGCGTACTAATGGTGTGAGATTATATTTTTTAATCATCGCCTCATTGGCAACAACCATACCGGCTGCACCATCATTGAGCGAAGAGGCATTACCTGCCGTTACAGTTCCACCTTTACGAAAGGCAGGTTTCAGATTCGCAAGCGCATTTATCGTTGTATCCGCACGTGGGTTTTCATCCACACGAATTTCTATTGTTGTTTTTTTGCCCGTAAGAACCACCGGAACAATCATTTCTTCAAAGAGCCCTTCTTGTTGTGCTTGTACAGTTCGTTGATGAGAACCAAGAGCATACTCATCTTGAGCTTCCCTTGTAATACTATACCGCTCAGCGATATTCTCTGCTGTTTCACCCATACTTTCCAAAGGGAAGAGTGCTTTCATTGCTTCATTCGGAAAACGCCATCCTAGAGCGGTATCATATGCTGTAAGATTACCAAACATTGCATTGCCACTAATGTTTTTCGGCAGAACATATGGCGCACGCGACATGGCTTCGACACCACCGGCAAGAATAAGTTCTGCTTCGCCGGCACGTATAGCACGTCCTGCTTGTATAATTGCTTCTAACGATGACGCGCACAAACGATTTACCGTAACACCTGGCACACTATGAGGTAATCCGGCAAGTAGTACCGCCATTCGTGCAACATTACGGTTGTCTTCACCTGCTTGATTGGCACACCCCAGAATCACATCGTCAATATCATGAGCATCAAGACCAGCACGCTCAACAATGCTTTTGAGAATATGCGCTGCCATATCATCAGGACGCATAGATGAAAGAACTCCACCATATTTACCAACCGCTGTTCGTATCGGTAAACAAAGAAACGCATGAGCCATGAAAATCTATTCCCCCAAAAGAAGTACAAGTGATGCACGATATACGATTATTTTATTTTTTACTTATGTCTTAACATAGTACGAAACTACTCTTTTCCTCTATGAAAGCCAGCATGTTTATGAGAAGATTTATACTCCTATTACTCGTGTTTTACGGGCATAGTGAGTTGATCTAATTGCAGAAAATATGCCATTGCCTCTGCCTGTGAAGAACCACACATTTCGGGCGAAGCTACCAAAGAAGAGCAGACCGCAGGACGCATTGGTGATTGCCACAGCAAGCACTGATTATCAGCACTCAACTGAACGCAACGAACCCCAGCCGGCTTACCTTGTGGCATACCGGGTATCGGCGAAGAAATCGAAGGAGCAATACAACATGCTCCACATCCTACTCTACAGTCCATAATTATCGAATAGCAAGCGGGTGAGTAACCATAAACTCTACACTCCATAAACGTGATGGTGATGGAAATTGATATAATTCGCTATCCGATAAATATTCGTAGCGTACACCGAAACGGAAATTTGCTGTATTCGTTTTGTCTCGATGACCAAGAAGCAAACCAACACCGATTGATCCATTGAGCGTTGCGCTTTCAACGCTTCTGAATCTGCGTACCAAATCAGATGTATGCCCGTGGAGATTCACATGCGCATAGCCGCTGGCATAAATACCAACCTGCTCGCTGTAGTACTTGCGCCAATTTGTTGTAACACCAAGTGTTGTGATAAGATGGCTAAACAAAGGTTGTACATTATCATAATCGTCCGGAGTTCGATTGTCACTAATCTGCATATACAGATCGCAGCGTGCTTGTGCCATACCTTCTCCACCGAAGAGCTGATAAGGTGTCATCATTTTCCCAACAAATGCCCCATAAATTGTTACGCGCTCTGTGCCAATTAAAGAATTATCAATGTCATGCTTTGAACGGTGATAATATCCCAAATGCCACCATGCTGAGTCACTACCGAATAAGCCACGATGAAAAACACCCAGCCCTTCTTGAAAGGTAATAGCACGAGGATTAAAACGAATATCATTATTTGGATCAACAATAAACTCAATCGAATTAAATAAGGCGATACTCCAACGATCATCTATGCGCGCAATTTCTGTTACAGCACCAAGAAATTTACTGTAGGCATGACCTGTATCACTTCCATAAAACTTGTGAAAGTTTGCATAGCCCGTTATTGAGTTAAACCATGAAAGACCTTGAGCACGTACATTCGTATCAGCGAGTGGATTGACGATATACAAACGATCTGGGATTCGCTGTGCATGAAGCGTTGCTACGTACAGCATAATGCCGCACAACACAAGAAAACAATTTTTCATACGGCACCTTCGGAAAGATAAGGGGAAAGAGCAATACGCATAGCATCGGGGATACGTTTAGGTTTGCGAGTTGTTTGATCTGCCATAACAATCGTGCAGTATCCCTCGCCAAGCAGGGTATGATCTGCATCGCGCAAAACACGAAAATTCAATGTCATTGATGCACCGCCAAGCTTACCAACTTCGATTTCAACACGTACAAGATCATTCAAAAAGACCGGTGCAAGGAATTCACAATGGTATGCTACTCGTAACATCCATGCATGATATTCTTTGGCAATCGTTTCGATATAATCAATCATGGCAGAAGCAAACAGTGATGTTTCGCCGATTTCGAAAAGTCGCGTGTAATTCCCGAAATACATAATCCCTGCAAGATCTGTATCACTCCATCGAATTTGTTCTGTAACTGCTACGCGTGCCATACATTTTCTTAAAAAAATAGAAAACAATTTGTTGGAACTAATAACTATGAACTCTTCATGATATACTTCTGTCGTTTTCCAATTATTGCATCAATAATTTCTTCAATAACCTACTCATTTTCTTTGAGTGAAAGGCATCAGGAAACAAAAAAATCCCCTGCATTACTGTGATAAGGCAATGCAAGGGACTAAGTAGTTATGTACAAATAACTATCGTGTAATACTCATCGATTGAGTTGCTTGCGTACCATTATGCATGAGACGTACAAAGTATATACCTGATGCAAAGGTATGTGTAGCAAGTGGAATTGATGTTGTTACACCACCACGCAATAATCGCTCTTCACGATGCATGACTCGACCTTGAGCATTCACAACCTCAAGAATCGTCATACCGGTACTGATTGGAGAGATTTCAGCAATAACACGATCCGGATCCTGCAGAAGCCGAAATCCTCCATGAAAAGTCATACCCGCAACAGACGAAGCAATATCATTAAGTGAACCAACAATCGTTGTATCACCGGTATTTATAACTACCTGAAATGTATAACGCGAGAGCGGTCGGCTAATGAAGGTCGGTACAACTGCTGTAATATTGGTAGGTGCATTAGCATTAAGTCGAACATTTTGTACCGTAGTACTATCCCAGCGCGGTTGTGCGACACCATTCTCACGATAACGAAAATATGCTGTTACACTTGCCGGTTGCGAGATTGTCGTAAGAATCTCCGCATTGACAAAAAAACCCGACAGTGAATCAAAAAATATACGTGCTACTTGCGGCGGACGCAATAATAAAGCTACACGCTGACGATAATTCGGCAGTAACGGATACTGCATATCGCCGGGACAGTCGGTGGCACAGCCATCGCGATGCCCACTGATGATATTGAGTGTACGATTTGAAGAAGGATGGAATTGCTGCGCTTGTGCATCTAATCCATTTGCGGATGCTCGATAGGCTAAGAGACGCATGAGTGCATTTTGTGCCGCCGGACTTGGTTCGATTGGGTTAAGATTACCGAGCATGCATACACCCATAGTATTGGCATTAAAGCCACAAAAGTGCGCTCCTAGCGTATTGTCGCTTGTGCCAACCCATGCACGACCCTGATAAATATTACCTTGCGGGTCAATTAACCAATTATATCCAATGTCCGACCAACGATTACTTTGCGTGTGAAAAACAAACACACTTCGTACCGCCGCAATCCAATTCGTAACATCATTGCCCGGCGAAAACGAATGATGCACAATCAAATGCGTTGGCACAGTCGCAGATAGATTAGCAAGATTGACAGCACCCGCTTCCCACTGTTC
>DHLT01000175.1:4818-14241 GCA_002405405.1 Ignavibacteria bacterium UBA4661
ATGATTGACAGCACCCGCTCCCCACTGTTCACGCGATATATATGTGGGACGTGCTATAGGGCGATTAAGTGTTTGAGTAATTGTATTACGACTTGCATCATCTTTTGCTATCGGCACACTGATGGTATTACCTGCATTATCACGTGGAGCAAGCATAATACGTTCGGCAGTTTCATTATCTACGGCAGGATCGATACACAGAATATCACATTGCTTCAGCATCGGTGTTTTATGCATAATGGTCGAACGCATTTCAATCTTGTATTGCAAAAATTGTGTGGTTTTATCTGCAAACATCAGTTGATATACCGTTTTTCCTGCAATCATTTCACCCTCTGCAAAAGGTGCCATCACTTGATAATCTGACCAGACCTTACCATCGGATGAAGTCCGCACCGACACGATATAATTTTCGAGTGCTGATTCTGCATACTGCAATGTCAAAGCGTATCCCAAAAATGGTTCAATCTTTGTCAGTGGCACAGTAATAGGAGCAGATTCAAGTGTTGCACTCACGACTGACTGCGACTTCGTCAAACCCTTTTCGGTGGCAGATATAGATGACTCATAGCGCATATTGTGCCGCGATTGAACAAGTGAAAAGTCATTTTGAATGTGCGCAGTTCTTTGTGCAACAAGCCTTGGAGAGAACCAAAAACTAAGAATCATACACACACCAAACATCGTAGCAGAACAATGTATCAATCGCATAGTGCCCCCATAGCCAAACAGAAAAAATAGACGATAATTTATACGTAGAAGTTCAATTGCAGCGCACTACAAATTACGATGCCATTCGTTTGATAACAATAATCGTTTTATCATCAGTATAAGCGGAATTCACGCTGAATCGCTCCACCTCTTCAATACACAAATGAGCTATTTCTCGTGCAGTACGATGGGCATGTTTACGAATGATAGAGCGCAAGCGTTGTTCTCCAAATTGCTTTGTTCTGGAGTTTTGTGCCTCAACAATACCATCGGTGTACAAGCAAAGAATATCACCGGACATCATGTTGATATTTTCAACTCCGAAACGCTGATCCGGCATAATACCGAGTACTGTCCCGGTTGCAGGCAATTCATAAAAACTTTTGGTTCGTGAACGATAATGTAATGGCAGACAGTGTCCTGCATTAGCAAACATCACTAAACCATTTTTCGAGGTTGTTAATTCTACATAACAAAGCGATACAAAACGTTCGTATGTAAAGGTCTCACAGAGCAGTGTATTTACTCGTGCAATGAGAGAAGAAATTTTGGTATCGAAACCAACACCCATACGAATCGCACCGGACACAAAAAGTGCTTGAATTGCCGCCGGAAGTCCCTTGCTTGCCGCATCGCTAATGACAATACCCAGGCGCTCTTCAAATTGCGCCGCTTGCAAATAATCAAAATAATCTCCTCCTACGACACGATCCGGTATCGAAATACCAAATAGTTCATAATCATTGAAGGTTTTTGCGTGATCAGGTAAAAGTCGGCGTTGAATATCCCACGCTTGCTTAAGATCTTTTTCGATGATCTCCTGCTCTTTTTCGGTATGAATTTCCTTGATGCGAACATTCACCGCATTACGGATCACATTGATCGTATTGACAAAGTCAACAGCAAACTCTGCGGCACTGAAGCCAATAGCAAATTCACATAGTTTATGGTTTTCACGTTTAATTAACGAGCCAATACCTGTTACACAATACAAGAATATTCCACTAGCGCGGAGGACTTCATCTGTTTCATGGAAGGTACCGGTTTTACGTTCGGATAATGTCTTGAAGACCGGATATTCTTCGACGGTGAGTTTATAATCATCGGGAATCGGTTGTAATGACCCATACTGATAGGCAATCGTATATGCCGCCTCAGTTGGATGCAATTGCCACACACGAGTACCGGTAATATTAAAATCGGAACGATCTACAATTTCACGAACAAGCGACATAAGTAAGTCCATCTCCGTTGCAAATTGTCCGGAAATATACTTGTTCACGATACGAAGAATATCTCGTTGTGTCATAGAGTAAAAGCAAAAGAATAGTCTGTCTAGCAGTACTTAAAATTCAAAGAGCAGTCTGCCTAGCAGTACTTAAAATTCAAAGAGCAGTCTGCCTAGCAATACTAAAAATTCAATAAGTCGGGGCGACGTTCACGGGTTTTTTGCAATGCTTGCTCTTCACGCCATGCGGCAATTCGCTGATGATTACCAGATTGAAGAACTTCCGGAACACCCATACCGCGAAACTCCGCCGGACGAGAATAATGCAGGTAATCGAGTATTCCTTCTTGAAAAGAATCCGTAAGAGCTGCCTCAATATCGTGGAGTACACCGGGCAATAAACGTACAACAGCATCAATAACAACTAAAGCCGGTAATTCACCACCGGTTAATACATAGTCCCCAATCGAGATTTCTTGTGTTACTAACACATCACGAATACGCTGATCGATTCCTTTGTAGTGTCCTGCAAGCAAAATAAGATTATGCTTGAGCGACAAAGTATTCGCAATAGATTGCGTGAACTGCTCTCCATCGGTTGTTTAAAAAATAACTTCATCATAGACACGCTCGGCTTGCAATTTCTCAACACAAGCGAATACAGGTTCACATTGTAAAATCATGCCTGCACCACCACCAAATGGAACATCATCGATCTTATGCCATTTTCCTATGCCATAATCATGCAAATTATGCACAATAATTTCGGCATGTCCTTGCTCCTGTGCCCTACCCATAATACTCGCCATAAGTGGTTCGCGTACAATATCCGGCACAGCGGTAATCAAATCAATGCGAATGTGCGGCATATATTCTCCCCAACGACCAATACAACAATCTTCAATACTCTATGCAGTTTTTGCTTTTTCAGAACCATGTCGACGCTGAACTTCTTTCAACTGCTCACGATTTTTTAGGCGTTGTTCACGGCGCAGACCCGCCATCTCAAAACGGCGCTTTTCTTCATCTGTTTCGGCGGTCAATGGTGGCACAGGTATGGGTTTACCATATTGGTCGATTGCTACAAAAGTCAGATAAGCACGGCTTGAAACAGCTGTTGTTGCATTGAGGGGATCTTGCCGAATAATTTTGACACCTACTTCGATTGAGGTAGTAAATGCGCGATTTACACAAGCATGAAGCGTCACAATATGCCCCAAGCGAATCGGCTCTAAAAACGCAATTTCATCAACCGATGCGGTTACACAGACACGATTTGTATGTTTCATTGCGGCAAGTGCAGCGGCAATATCAATCCAGTGCATCAAGCGCCCTCCCATAAGATTACCTAATTGATTAGTATCATCAGGAAGAACTAATTGCGTCATAACAACCGCGGAATCGCTAGGCTTACGAAGTGGATAACTCATAATAATGTATGATAGAGTAGTAAGAGGAATCGTGTTGTACGATATAGATAAAAAATTCTTGTATGCAACAAATAGGACTTATGTTCACCATTCTATTTATTGTTTTTTCGTGGCGGTTGAATCAGCTTTTTGTTGCTCTGCTTTTTGTCGCATGATCTCTGTTTGCTTTGCTAATTCTGTTTGTTTCCGCTCAGCTTCTTTTTGTTTCTGTTCGCCAATTTTTAATTTTTCTTCGGTATCGTTTACATCAGAAGCATACTCACCTTGAGGAAAACGTTGACGGTACAAACGAATGGTTTCTGTTGCCTCAGCAAAACGGCGCACACGTACTTGCATTGCTGCTTTCATCGCAAGACAACGCTCGATCAAGGATGATTCCGGATAATCGTTCAATACAGCATCAAGATAAATAATGACCGAGCGCGGTGCTTCGAGCTTTGTATACAGCAATGCCGTCGAAAACACATTACGTGCAATTTTATCGCGCAGTTCGAGAATACGTTTGCCGGCTTCATTGGCAAGCGAATCTTTCGGATATATTGCCCGAAATTCCTCAAAAGATTTAATGGCTTGACGCGTGTAGTCTTGATCACGATCAGCCGGAGGTGATAGTTCGTAATAAGACATCGCTGCTTTGTATAACGACGACATACCATACTCGCTACTAGGAAACTGTTTACGAAGCTGATTGAAATTGTACGATGCTAAAATGAATTCTCGCTTGCGGAAATGTAATTCAGCGATGTAATATTGTGCATCATCTGCGAAAGGACTTGCAGGGAATTGTAATTTCAGTACATCCAAATGCTTTTGTGCAGGAATCCATTCTTCTTCGTCAATAAAATCTTTAGCACGTTTGAAAAGTTGCTCAGCAGTCAATCCCGGTGGAACAATACTCTTAGAAGCAGAACAACTTTCGACAAACAGACTAACCACGATGATTCCGGCAATAAAGAACCCGGAACGTACCGTACAGACTAATCTCAATAAATATACAATGTGCGACAAAGTCATAGTAAAATGAAGTACAATCAGAGAAAACGAATAAAATTATATTTTAGAACCGTAAATTACGGCTTTCGTCGGGTTTTGGCACATCCTCGAATCATTTTTATGGTATAAATTACCTTATACCTCCTTACAGCGGGATAAAGGAAACTTGCGTGGAAAATTTATCTACTCTTAAAAAAATCCGATATATTGAGTAGTCGTTAATGTTATAATACTCAGTTTGTACGTGCGTGTCGTTTCCCACTTTTGTTGATTATTGGATTCTATGCCTAAAGTTGTTCCTGTTGAAGATGTTGTCGCTGGTATGATTACTGCCGAACCGGTTCGTAATTCTGTCGGACAGACATTGCTTGGCGCAGATGTTGAATTGACTGAGCGTCATGCGAATCTCTTACGTACATGGGGTGTCAAAACCCTTATTGTTAAAGCAGATGCAACAGAAGGTGCGATAGAAATCAGCGACGAAATGCGTGCTGCTGCAGAGGAGCATTTGTATACGCGAACTTCATGGCGACCGCGCAATGATGTTGAAGCCGTATTATTTAGTTTTGCTATTGAACGTGTTGCAACGCAGACAAAGTAGGGCGTTGAGTTAACATTGTAATGCTATGCGTTTTTTGATGTGTAATTCACATGTTGAAGAGTGATCGTGACACTCAAGCAAATAAGTACAAGGCAATTTCTTTCTTCTTTCTGAGCTATTCCCGTGATTTCTGCAAAAAACCTTATCGATAAAGTTCAAGAACTGCCAACTCTTCCGACGATTTATACTGCGCTGACGGAAGCAATGGCAAATCCGCGCTCAACTATCAATGATATTGCCAATATCATTATGTCGGACAAAGCATCGACACTAAAAGTTCTAAAACTTGCCAATTCTGCGATGTATGGCCTCTCCGGTCGTATTGATACGGTGTCGAAGGCAATCTTTTATATTGGCTCGGAAGAAATTAAAAATTTGATTGCGGCAATGTCGATCATTGGCATGTTCTCCACACAGAAAAAAGCAACTATGCCCTTTAGCATTGTAGATATGTGGAAGCACTCTATTGCTGTTGGCATTATTTCACGTCAACTTGCCGAAGCAAGTGGAATCGTCAATCTTGAAAGTTATTTTATTTCAGGTATTGTTCATGATATCGGCAAAGTACTCTTTTACGAATATGCTGATGTAGAGTACTCTGCTACGCACCGCTATGCTATTGAAAACCGCGTTCACATTAGCGAAGCAGAACGTGAAATTCTTGGCATCTCGCACATGGTCATTGGTGAAGTTATTTCTGAGAAATGGAAACTCCCTGCGACAATTCGTAATGTTATTCGCTACCATGAGGTTGGAACATTCAACAATGCTCCCGATCAACTCATCGGCACAGTATGTCTTGCCAATGCTACTGCTCGTCTTTTAGAGCTTGGCTATGGTTGCGACGATATTGTTGAGACACCCAACGAAGAGTTATGGAAATCAATCTCGGTTTCCAAAAATGATATGTCTGCTGTCTTGCAAAAGACCATCTATATTTATGAAGAAACCGTAAAACTGCTCTTGAGCTAATCTCTCCGTATTGACGATTTCTTTTGAAATATGTCTGCCGAACTGCAATCATCGCATGAATCATCATCTTCTTCTATTGAGGAGTATGCGGTGCCCGCAACTACGATACTGGAAGATGTCCTTGAATCTGAGAGTTCTGCCTTAACATGGCAAATGCTTCTTGATAAACTTACCACGACAAGCGGCACTTCTCAATTCGGACAAATTCATGGGCAAACACCTCGTGCTGTTCTTATTCGTCTAACACTCAAAGATTATACCATTGCAGAATCATGTGTTGCCGCATCTGTATTCTTGACTCGCGAAGACACTTTCGAAATGTATCAAGCAGGTACATATCCCGAAAAAATGTCTGTTGTCATGCTCTCCTACTTTGAATCTTCCTCTGCGAATGGTTATGTTGGCGATGCCATGCGCGAGTGTGCTCCTGTCAATGTAGCAACAGCCCACATTCGTCAATCATACGAAGATCAGCCATCTCAAGTTACTCTTATTCCCTTATTGACTTCGTCAAGCATTGTGGGTATTCTGTTGATCGCCATGAAAGAGCCAATAGAACTTTCGCATCCTTTGCAGAAGATCTATATACTTCATGCCAAACAATTCGCTCAGACGCTCTATCAAGACCAGCTTGAGCGGCGTATTCGTGTTGTGGAAACAGAACTTGGTCAAACTGTTGCAGCTCGCACACTGGCAATTACACGAAGCAAACGCGAACTGCAATCGATTCTTGATGCTATTCAAGCAGGAATTATTATTGTCGATGAAAAACAAGAAACCATTGTCAGCATCAATCCGTCAGCACTGGCAATGATGCAGTGTGATGATATCGATATTATTGGTCGCTCCATCAATGAACTTTTTTTACCGAATCCACTGTCGTCATTACTCTCACACTCAGATTACGAACGACTACGTTGCCCTAATGGTAGAATACTCTATGTAGCACGTCGATCAGCACGCATTCGCTCCAATCAGCAGTGGCTGCATATTGTAAGCTTTGTTGATATGAGTGAACAAGTATCAGCAGAACAGAAACTTCACGAGGCCAATTCCCTGCTTGAGAAACGTGTACAGGACCGTACAAATGAACTGCAAAAAACAGTTCATCAACTCCAAAATGAGGTTCAGCAACGGCAAGAAATTCAGCTTGCCCTAGCACTCAATGAACGATTCTTGAATCTCATTTTTGAATCCATCAGCATTGGTGTGTGCCTAAACGATGCCAAAGGCAAGTACATGCGTGTAAATAAGGCATTTCTTGCTTTGCATGGTTATTCTGAAGAAGAATTATTGCAAAAGGACTATCGCATTTTTCTGCGCGGTACTGAAGAAGAACGCATTCGTTCTATCTTCCGCACCTTTATGCATGACGAACAAGCAGCAACAGTAGAATGCGAGTTTCAGCTCCATGGCAAATTTGGCAATATTCGACATGTTCATGTAACAGCATCAAAGTTTCAAGTCGATGGTCGTACGCTTATTGTATCGGGAGTACATGATATTAGTGACCGCAAGCGTGCTGAAGAAGAAATTCGCGAAGCATTCGAACGCGAAAAAGAACTCGGCGAACTGAAATCACGATTTATTACCCTAGTTTCCCATGAGTTCCGAACACCACTAACAACAATCTATAGTTCTGCACAATTGTTGGAAAAAAACCGTTCACGGTGGAGCATTGAGAAACAGTCTGCCTATCTGAATGATATTGCAACTTGTGTGATGCGTTTGCGTGATATTCTCAATGATATTTTACACTTTAGTAAGGCAGAATCAGGAAAACTCAAACTCACGCCAACATTAGTCAATGTGTGGGACACATGCACTGAAATCACTGATGCTCTTATTATTGGCAAAGGCCATACACGAATCAAGCTACATATCGAGGGTGAAAAAACTGCTTTTGTTGATCGTTCGATTTTTCGACATATCATGCAAAACCTCTTATCAAATGGTTTGAAGTATTCGCCTGCCCACCTACAAGTTGATTGCATTATTCTTGTTGGTACTATCGCGATGGATATCACAGTTCGTGATCGTGGCATTGGCATTCCGGAATCAGAATTAGATAACCTTTTTCAGCCTTTTTTCCGTGCAGCCAATGTCGGCGATATCAATGGTACCGGTATGGGTTTATCTCTTGTGCATCAAATGGTGCAAACTCATGGTGGCACGATTAGTGTAGAGTCTATTCAAAATCAAGGCACAACATTTCGTGTGCATTTGCCATTTTTGGCGTAGCATATTGTCGTGTTCTATGCCTTCAGTTATATCCGCTCTCTACGCACATACTTGCTTATTGTATTCTCTTGATTTTGATATACTACACTTATGCTTAACCGTAAGAAACTTTTAATTGTTGAAGATGATCCCATGATTCGGCAACGGCTCTTGGATATTCTTGATAGCGATGAATACTACTTATTGGAAGCCTCAAACGGGTTAGAAGGAATTGAAATGGCAAAGATGCATTTGCCGGATTTAATTCTGTCAGATATTATGATGCCCGTTCTAACAGGTTATGATGTTCTGCGCGAAGTGCGTTCCTACCCACCAACATCAATGACACCCTTCCTTTTTCTGACAGCTAAAGGCGACCAAGTAGATGTACGCTATGGCATGAATCTCGGTGCTGATGATTATATCACCAAACCATTCAGTATTTCAGAAATTCTTGATGCCGTATCGATGCGTTTAGAACGTCGCGACCGCATGGAAGAATACTCACAAGAAAAACTCAATGCTGTACGATCGAATTTATACTCAGCACTGCCTCATGAATTTCTCACACCACTCAATGGTATTCTCGGCATGACAGATGTCCTGTTGCGACACTCTGATATGCTGGAGAAAGATGAAATCCATGAAATGCATAGCCACATCATGCAGTCTGCTAAACGGCTTCATGCTGTGATTGAAAAATATCTTATGTATGCACGACTTGAGGGTTTGACACGTGATTTTGTTGAATCACAGCTTTTGCATTTACCGGCAAAATCACCTGCTAGTATTGTTGACGACATGGTTCGTCTGCGTGGCTACAAACATGATCGCCTAAAAGATGTTTTGCAGGACCTTGACGACCATCCTATCGCCATGCCTGCAGAGAATTTTAATATGGCAATCGGCGAATTAGTCGATAATGCTTTTATGTATTCGACGCCCGGCACGCCTATCCATGTTGAATTAAAAATCAATGGCGACTATCTTGCTTTCTCGGTACAAAATCATGGTCGTGGATTAACACCAGATCAAGTAAATCAAATTGGTGCCTTTGTACAATTCGAGCGCGAAAAGTATGAACAGCAGGGTTTGGGTCTTGGCTTAGCAATTGCAAAAAAATCTGCACAAGTCTTCAATGGTGAATTGATCGTCGAGAGTGAACCACATAAGATTACTAAAGTACAACTCAATATTCCCTTGTATACAGCATCCTAGAGCATTATTTGTATATTTTTTCTCTTATAACAAACATATATGGCAACACT
>DHLT01000309.1:0-8759 GCA_002405405.1 Ignavibacteria bacterium UBA4661
CCGGCGGTGCATCACTCACAAATCGACGCGCAACTTTTCGAGCAAGGAATCGTGCTGTTGACGGATGCTGGGCAACTATATCAAGAACTCTCTCCCCCTCATCAATACCATTATTTGCCGAAAAGTTCTGTCCAAGAATTGTTTTCTCTTCAGCATCATGTCCATCTGCTTGAAAGAAAAAATCACCCTCACTAACATAACCCAGACGCTCCATAAACTGCCGTCCACGCTCCTGTTTTTCATTATCGGCACGCTCTCGAAACTTCTGTGGTAAAACTGTCCATCCGGTAAACGCACGTGCAACTTCAGTAACATCTTTTTGGGTATACCCACCATCAACACCAAGCGTATGGAGTTCCAGAAGCTCACGTGCATAGTTTTCATTCAATCCGGTACGTGCACGCTTACGCTGTTTTATCTCAGGATCCTGATTCACGGCATCGATATCATCATCTGCCTGCATACGTTTTTCAAGATTGTGAACCAATTGCGGAAATGAAGAACGTACCCTATCGAGTTTCAATGAAGCAATTGTTTTGACTCCTTTATTTGCAACCGACTGCGCATTATTTAGATATAAGAGCATCGCAGGATGCTTTGCAGTTGCCCCCAAAAGAGTACGAAATGAACGAAGAATATTTGGTCGAATAGCATCACGTTCATACGCAAGAATAAAGCCCCGTGCTTCATTGTTGGTAAGTGATACATTAAAATGGTTAAACCAAAAATCAGTCAAAATCTCATGGACTTGATTACGTGAATACACCGCTCGAAAAAATTTTTGAGCGACTAAATCCCGTTGTAACTCATTGATCAATTTGTAATTCTTCTCTTTTGCATAGCTGTCAATCAATTTTTTATACTCGGCACCTTGCGGATCAAGATTCTTTATTGTATCGGAAACTCGACCATCTTTTTTTGCAAGACGAAAAATTTCCCCAGCAGGCTTGTAGATACGAAGTTGCTCGTCAACCGACATCGTCAATGCCGGAAATTCTTTGAGTTTTTGTTGCAGTGAATCATCGGATTCTTTACCACGTAGCTGCCTTTCAAACCATACATCCAATCCTTGATCATGCATATCGTCAATCAAAGAACTTGTTACACCGAATGTAAAGCGTTGAGCCAAATGTACTGCAGCACTTCGCTCTGTAAATCCATTTTGTTTATAGGGCATGTCAATGGTTTGTGCATTGCTACGGACAGGAATGCAAGTACTTGCCAGAATAGTGAATACAAGGGTGAACAGCCGTTGAGATAATGAACATTTCATGACAACTATCCATTAAAAAAGAAAGGTGAAAAGATTCGGTGTTGAAAAAATCAAAGATGTCATCTGTAATCTGCGAAATAGATAGTAGTTTGACAACCGACAAAGCCAAATGGTTTAATGTGGTGTTACTCTATTCTTGCGCACACAATGTCAGAAAAAATTACAACAGTTGAAACATATATTGAACAACATTCTCCAGAACATCAGACTATTCTGCGAGCACTACGACTGCTCATACAAACGCATATTCCTTTTGTCCTTGAAAAAGTCAGTTTTGGGATTCCTTTTTATCATCACTATGGCATGTGTTTTTACTACACAGTTACCAAGCAAAACTATGTGGAACTCTGCTTGTGTCGGGGAAAAGAATTGCAACAAACATTCCCGCAACTTGAATCGCGAGGACGTGCCATTATTGCAGGAGTTGCTTTACGGAGTACCGAAGATATCGCGCGACATGATATTAAAACAATGTTAATCTGTGCGACTGAGTGGAATGAACAAGCGAAAAAGCTCGGTATTCCCATGGTGAATAAGCAGATACGCTCAAGCAAGAAAACACATACAGGCAAACCAATTAAGGCGAACAAACCATCTTCTTCTCAACGTCAACGCAAGATATCATGACAAAACCACTTTCAATAGCTGTCATTGGCGTTGGTCATTTGGGCGCAATTCACACCAAACTCCTTGCACAACGCACAAAAGAAAAAGACTCACATTTTATACTTTGCGGCGTGTATGATATGTCCCTAGAGCGTGCACAAACTATTGCCCAAGAATATGATACACAAAACTTTGTGACTATTGCCGACGCCTTGAGTCATGCCGATGCTGTTATTATTGCCTCTACTACTGCCTCACACTATGCCGTTGCCAAAGAGTCTATCGCGCATGGCAAGCATTGTTTTATCGAGAAACCAATTTGCGCAACATTAGAACAAGCTGAAGAGATAGCACGATTAGCTCAAGACCATGGTGTTGTCATTCAAGTTGGGCATGTGGAACGATTTAATCCGGCTATTCTTGCCCTTGCACATGAAGAATTTGCGCCACGATTTATCGAGGGGCATCGTCTGCATCAATTCAAACCACGAGCTACCGATGTGTCAGTCATTCATGATTTGATGATCCATGATTTAGATTTAGTACTTTGGTTAGCAAAAGCCGATGTTATCTCTTGCGATGCTAATGGTGTAGCAATTCTCACCGACACGCCCGACATTGCAAATGCACGCATTACTTTTTCGAATGGTTGTGTAGCAAATCTTACTGCGTCACGACTTTCAGCCAATCCCCTTCGTAAGATGCGTGTGTTCTCGAATAATGCGTACTATTCCATCGACTTGGGTAATCCTGACATTGAGATTTTTCGTTTGACAAATGCTGGCGAAACAATTCCCGAACACTTACAGATGCTTCAGCCTGCTCTCATGCTTGGTAATATCGAAGCCGGTACACAACAACGCTCGATTCATTATCAAAAAATTACCCCGCCTGCAGTAAATGCCATCATGCGCGAACATGAAGATTTCGCCAAAGCTTGTATGGGAATTTCTCCTGCGCCAGTTGATGCTATTTCGGCATGCAAAGCACTTGCACTTGCTGAAACCATTCAGAATAAAATTCTTGCTTCATTGGGATAATACTACTCGTTTATTCAGACTTACATCATCAGCCATGTCGGCACAAGTTGTGTGGCAGGATTCAGTGCTTTGTCCAATCGCTTATAGTCAGGTTCTTTTTCGCCGACTAATTGCCAAAACTCCTTGCTGTGATTCATGACTTTGGTGTGACACAACTCATGAATGATGACATAGCGCGTTAATTCCTCCGGTAAAAACAGTAAACTCGCATTAAGGTTGATATTTCGATGACTCGAACAACTTCCCCATCGTGTTTTTTGCAAGCGCACACGAATATCTGCACATGGCAAGCCTATTTCGACACTGATTTCTCTTGCCATGCGTGGTAACCAATGGGCAGCATATCGTTTTACCCATGTAGCGAGTGCTTGTGCGCAGAGTCGTTTTTTGTGCACCGCACCACTTAAGACGAGCTGTTTATCAACAGTACTCATGGTCAGCGTAATACTCTCATGTTTGCTGGGCTGATATATTACTAACCATACTTCGTCTAAGGTTCGAATAATCAGCTCTGTCGGCAGTATAAGCGTTCGTCGCTGAGGAACGATGGTCTCTTCAGGTAATGATGGTTCCGTACAGGGATAGCCGGCAGTTGCATCGTGGAACGCGTGCAGCTTCTGCTTGTGGCGTTGCATTTTTTCTTGCAATCGTTGTTGTGCTGAATATATCCATTCGGCTTGCTCTTGAACAAAAGCAGGGATATGAATCGTATCATATCCCTGCGGAACAATCACCTCAACTCCATTCTGCATACTGACACGCAAACGCACAGATTTGGCGCGAGCCGAATATCGAATGATATACGAGATTGATGGTTTCATAGAGTTTAAAATGTTACCGAAGCAGTCAGTGTTGAATATCGACGCAACACCGTTCCTCCGAAAATTTGATAATGCTCTCGATCAAGCAGATTAAAAATATTGAGTTGAAATGTAAGGTTAGCATTGACTGTATAGCGTGCATTAAGATTCATTACAGCATACGCAGGTACAGTACCCTCGAATAACCCAGCAATCCACGTGAATGTTTCAACATAACGAAACTGTGCGTTGATATCAAAAAGATTAGGTACTGTGTATGTTGCTCCAAGCGTGATACGATGCGGCGATGTATTTGGTTGAATACGTTGTGCAGGAACATCATTCTCAACAACACTAGTTGAGAGATAAGCATAGTTTGCTTGAAATGAAAGATGGTCATTGACATAGTAATTCCCTGCAACTTCCAGTCCATATTCGTTGATCAATCCGATATTGCGCGGTGCAATAACAAGTGCCGGACTGCGTGTACCGCCAAATCCCATATCAAGTGCCAAGCGATCATAGAAGAGTGGATTAATACGATTCAGACCAACTCGTAAGAGTGAATCGGCAATACGATTCGTATTTGCGTCATTCGTATTAGCACGAATTGGCGTAAAGACATTCGTTGCAAGTCCACCTAGTGGAGTCGAAATAAAATTTGATCGACGATTGTAATATGCATCAACTGTTACGAAAAACGATTTATTGATGATGCCTTTGTAACCAAGTTCATAGGAGACAGCTGTTTCAGGTTGAATCGTAGGATTTCCTAAATTCCATTGTGGCAAGCTTGTCAGACCAAAAATATCTTGCAGAGGTCTGCCCGTCAGCGCACTGACTTGCTGATTGACACTCTGCGACAGTGCGGCTACATTCACCGGCAAACCAGCAGGCGAGCGACGACTGGCATCAGGATAGCTTGGTCGTAAGAAACAACGATTCACTGTAAAACGCAAAACATGATCTTGCATAATTTCCCAAACAAGTGCGAGCTTTGGGGAAAACTGCGTATCAAAAAATGTCGAACGATCCACACGACCCGCGCCAACAATTTGCAATGTTGGTGATAGTTTATACTCCAACTGTGTGTACAAACCTGAATAGTTATGACGAATATCATCGGGCGCAAGCAATGGTAGAGCACCAACAAGAGTGGTGTTTACAGCTTGCTGTTCATGCGATACTCCAGCAATGACACGAAGCCGATCCTCCAAGAGCAATGTATTGTACTGTGCATCAACAACAAAAACATTGGACTGCTCTGCTGATGTTGCTGCTGCATTGTACACAAGTTGAGGCGTCGGTGTATTACGACTATTCCAATGCGCTTGGATATTCCATTCAGGGGAATTGTACGCGAGACGTAAAAAAGGTTTTTGGGCAATTGGGATAAGAATTCGACCCGTTTGATTGACATAAAATTCATTACCGGAATACGAATATCCACCCTCTGCTACGATGCGATGATCATCATCAACATTATAGTCAAGACGCACCCCACCTGTATACCAAAACGGCTTACGATCTGTTTCACCGAGCGGACGCACATCAAACGCCAATCCTGCATATTCCAGACCATTATTAGGTAATGTTGTGTCACGCAAACGCGACACTAATGTATGATTTAACTGTCGTGATGCACCAAAAGTAAGCTTATATGAAAATTTTCCGAACTCTCCTGCGTGCCGTATATCACCACGAAAGGTTTCAAACTCCCCCATGGTTGCATTAATGCGAGTTCCAAGCACTTGACGTGGCGCATAGGTCGTCATGTTAATGACACCATTGTATGCATTTGCTCCGTAGAGTGCAGACCCGGGACCACGCACAACATCAATTTGAGCAATATCAGAAATTGACGATGATAACGAGTTCCATTCCATGAGATTCAATAATGGAGTTGATGGATCACGTCCATCAATCAACACCAGCACACGCCGATTGATTGAGTTATTAAAGCCGCGCATATTGACATTAAAGTCATTCATACCGGATTGTGCCACATCAACACCGACAATCCCCTCAAAAAGTTTAGCCGTTTGACCATGTGCCGCACCACGCTTAATGTCTTCAGCAGTAACAACTGATACAGATGCAGGAGCTTCAGTAATCTTTTGCTGACGACGTGATGCGCCGAAGACAGTAACCTCATTGAAATTGACGGTTGAAGCAACGAGCGTATCACGGAGTGTGATATCTTGTCTATCAATAACGATTGTTTTTTCGATGCGCTGAATATCAATACCGGAATACTGGAGTATGTAACTCCCTGCAGAAAGACCGGAGAATTGAAAAAGACCTTGCTGATTACTTTGAATTTTTTGAATACGCTTGGTGGCAGTATTGGTAAGTGAAACAAGAACACCCGGCTTGATCACTGTAGTATTTTCCGATACCAATACAATTGTACCACGGAGTACAGCCCCCTGAGCATGTAGCTCTACTGGAATCAATTGAACTCCGACTAAAATAACACCCAAGACAATACAGAAAAGAACTCGATAAGAGTGCCGCAAAGAAAAAGAATAAGGATACTGCATAACAAAAGGAAAAATGAAAATGCCATTGAGGCAACAATGATTAACACATAATGTTGACTTACTTAGAAAGAAATCCTTGTTTAAGTTTTTTAGAGGTTCGTGTACGTAATGCAAGACGAAGAGCAGGATTCATCAATCCAGCTCCTATCACTGCCTGACGAAATTTATACGCATCTCGAAGCGAGTATGTTTGACCATCAAGAACCCAATGCAAAAAAATGCCATCTGAGATACCAAGCTCGAGAAGAGCGAAGGATTGAACATCGACTTTACTGAATGCTTTCAGTGCCACCAAACGAGTGGTAATCTCCGCACCAACGCCTGATACTAATGCTTTCATAGATTGAATACGTTCTAAAAATGCCGGGTTATTGGTACGAAGTGCATGCGCCCAAAACTCCAAAAGAAGCGGTGCGTCTTCAGCTCGCGACTCATAAAACTCTATAGCAGTATCGATAAGTGCATCCGCTTGCGATAGAGGATCGGAAGACTGCGAAATACAAGTCTGCATAGCAAACTCAAAGTCTTGCATCCATCGGTCATACATTGCTAAGAAAAGTTCATCATTCGAGGCGAAGTACTCATAAACTGTACCTTTGCAAATGCCTGCTTCATTGGCAACATCTTGTATTTTTGTTGCATGATACCCGGATTTCGCAAAGACTCTCACGGCAGAAGCAAGAATGCGATCGCGCTTTTCGATTTGCTTGACAGAACCGTTCGTTGTAGATGATTGCACCACAACATCGGCACGGGGAACGTTTTTTTTAATTGCTTGTCTTGGCATAGGAGAATTGGGATACATTATAAAACCGACCGACCTGTCAGTTTTATTAAACAACAAAAATCTGAAATAATTCCCTCTGTACCCAAACAAAAAAAGTGTTATACTTGTGTAACGTATTCTTGACGCTTCATCCGTTTTATTTTTTCATCAATATCGAGGTTTGTTATGGCATTTGCTCGGATTCTTGGCTTGGCAACGACAGCATTGGTGGTCTTTGTCTTCCACTCACTTTTCGTCATGTTTAAGTTTGCCCCTGCCTATTCAGAAACATATCATGTGGTAAATTTCTATCTATTTATCGTTGGTATTGTTGTTGGTTGGAATACTAATCAGCACCTCAGCGACCGAGCACGGGCATTTGTTGATTCCATGAGTTTGAGCGCATTCGTTCTGGGTGTCGTATCCTTTTTCTACAAATTCGCAACTTTGTTCAATGTGTAACTTGCTTGAACATGTTTACAACATGAAAATATTAAGCCCTTGATTTATAGAATCAAGGGCTTTTTTTAGCGTTCAATTTTGGGAATCCTTGTAATCAAACCATCACCACAAGTCACGGTCAACACCGGTATCTGCCATTAACCATGTAAAATCAATATCTTGACGAAAATCATTGGCATGAGCTGAATACACAGTATGGACGCGGTAATTGTAATCGCGTTCAAAAGTGGTCATTTTTTTCACGGATTCTCGTTTTATCTCAGTTGGAACACGATAGCGAGGCTTATCATCATGTGCGGACTTAAGCGTGTTCAGCTCCCAATCGCCGGTACATGCGCTTCCCTTGAAAATGATCATTGTGTCGCTCATACTGTGTTTAGGTGCATGAATTAAGTGTAATGGCTCTCCACCAATATCGAGCGTATGTGTTGATGTGAAATACTCAACCCTACGATTATCACCCAACAAGTGTCGAAATTCTTCATGCAGAACAGTAGTAGCAGTTGGGAATACTCGTTGTAGTTCCTGCCATGTTTTGCGGTTAAAATGATCGTGGTGAGCATGAGTACACAAAAGATACTCTACCGTAAGATTTAATGATTGAACAACCTCACACGCTGTGTGCGCCGGCGACCATTGTACATCGGGATTGTACGGTGGCGCTTCAACCATTACTGCTGACGAACCATGGTACAAGAGCCAACATCCTGTTTCAAAAAAATCATAACGTCCTAAAAGACGCACACCATGCGACCATTCACCAAGTGCCTTCATATCCAGTGTATACAATCTGTGTTAAATACTGTGTTGTTGTGGAGCGCAAATTACAACGAATGCAATAAGAGAATCTCAAGTATATTGTACGCCATCAATACCGAACTGCATCTGATACTTACACTGATTGGCATCATAACAGAACATACTTTCCTCTTCGCTTTAGGGTGATCCTTATGAGAACATACATTCATTATTTCTTTATCATTCTACTCCTGCTTTGTATCAATAGTAGTGTTGGAATTGCACAATACAACGAATCATTTGATCGGTTCTCGCAAACGATGTCCGTCAAACTCGACGACAGCAGTCATAACTTTGTTGGTACTGCTACTACCGTTTTTGTGAATGCCACAAACGACACCTTACGACAAGTCTTTTATCATGCTGTATTTAATGCTTTTCAACCCAATAGCGAAATGCACAAACGAGCGAGTGTGATTGGTCCGAATCGTTTACGCCCTGAGGTATTTGCACGCTTACAACCCCATGAAA
>DHLT01000309.1:8971-9887 GCA_002405405.1 Ignavibacteria bacterium UBA4661
TGATGATTTTGGAGTACTACTTCCTCGTGATTCTGTTGTCATTTTCTTTCAATTTGTTGGTCAAGTTCCTATTCAAATTCGTCGAAGCGGACGCGACAATTCACAAGGTGTTCGCTACTCAATGGCACAGTGGTTTCCCAAATTATGCCAGTATGACCAAAGTGGCTGGCATAATAATCAGTTTATTGCACGAGAGTTCTATGGTGTATGGGGGAAATATGATGTCAGCATCACTCTGCCTGCAAAGTACATTGTTGGTGCAAGCGGTACACTGCAAAATCCTCAACAAGTTGGTCATGGCTACGAACAAACTGTTCCCAAGGGCAAGGTAATGCCTGATTCATCTCGCTTTCGAGCGGATTCTCTTCATACATGGCGATTTGTTGCCGAGCCCGTACATGATTTTGCATGGGTAGCCGATGCCAATTATGTTCATGAATTTGAAACACGCAATGGCTTGACTGTTCATGCACTCTACAAACAGAAATATGGCAAGAATTGGGAGAACATGACCGATTGGTGCCACCGTACTATTGAACACTATAGCAAACACTATGTGCCCTATGCCTACAAACACTTCACCAGTTCTATGGCAGGCGATGGCGGCATGGAATATCCGCAACTTATCATGCTTCGCTCAAGCTCCGACATTCCCTCTCTGCTCGGTGTAACAACCCATGAAATTGGTCATCAGTGGTTTTATGGAATGGTTGCGAATAATGAAACCAAACATGCTTGGATGGATGAAGGATTTACCACCTACATCGAAAACAAGTGCCAGCGTGAAGTCTTCGCACGTGAAATGAAAGTCGAGATACCATGGTACAATTCTTTCTTTTTACCGCCCATACATGAGCGTCGCGAAGATATAAGTAACTACCTGACAATGCCACGACTTGGCTATAATCAGCCGATG
>DHLT01000225.1:0-368 GCA_002405405.1 Ignavibacteria bacterium UBA4661
TGTCTGCAGGATATCGTGTCGGGTTGTACACATCCCCTCATCTTTGAACCTTTCATGAGCGTATCAGGGTCAATGGTACGATGATTACCGATGAAGAAATTCTCGCCTGTGCAGAGCATATCATGCCGAAAGCGCGAGAAATCAAAGCCACATTTTTTGAAGTAACAACGGCGATCATGTATCAACATTTTGCGAATGCAAAAGTGGATATTGCTATTATCGAAACAGGAATGGGGGGACGGCTTGACTCAACCAATATTGTGCAGCCGCTACTGTCTATTATTACTTCGATTGATTTCGACCACACAGAATTTCTTGGGGATACGTTAGAGAAAATTGCTTTCGAAAAAGCAGGTGTTATCAAAGCG
>DHLT01000225.1:399-3190 GCA_002405405.1 Ignavibacteria bacterium UBA4661
CACGACGCTCTTCCGATCGCCTAACAAACAATTACCCGAATCAATATTTTATGTTTCTGACACATACAACCTAATTAGATATTCCAATCATGGAAAATACTTTTTGAAAAAGCAGGTGTTATCAAAGCGCGTACACCGATACTCATTGCAGAACCACGCAAAGAGTTAGTAAATCTCTTTATGAGTGTTGCAGTCGAGCGTGAAGCACCGATTGGGTTTGTTGCATCGCTTGCTCGGGTTGTTTCTGCAGAGTATAGGGACGATTGTACAATGATGCTTTCGGCAGATGTCGTGCGCCAAGAGTATCGTGACCTCTTTGTGCCACTCGTTGGCAAGCATCAAGAGCAAAATGTTATCACTGTTCTCTCTGCACTCATTATGCTCGAGAAAACATCAAATGCGCGATTTAGTGTGTCTGAGCATGCCATACGAGAAGGAATTAAGCGTGTTCATGAGCAAAGCGGTTTGCAGGCACGAATTCAGTGCATACGGCAGGATCCGCCAATCATTCTTGATGTGGGGCACAATCTTGCCGGCATCTATGCTCTTGTCGCTACATTGCAAGCATCTGGCTATCGTGCAGGTGTATTTCGGATTATCTTTGGTGCTATGCGCGACAAGCCGATAAAAGAAATGCTCGCCGGTCTGGAGGAACTTTGTCGAGAATTGATTGCCGTACAACCGATAACAGACCGTGCCATGTCTGCACAGGATATTGCAAATCTTGCACAAGTCGTGAAAATACCCTACGTCAAGTGTATACCATCGATTGCCGAAGCCATTGATGTTGCACTTCGTGATACTGTCCCACTATTGATTGTTGGTTCATTCTATGTGGCTGACGAAGCAATTATTGCCTTACAACAACGAGGAATCATGACAGCATGACGATTGCAGAGCAAACATCTTTTGTTCATCAGCGAGCACGAGAACTCGGTTTTTCTTTGGTTGGTATTGCACAGGCAGTACCATTGGAGCAGGAGTTTTTGCGCTATCAAGAGTGGCTTGCACAAGGTTTTCATGGTGGTGAGCAGGGAGCAATGCAATACATGGCGCGCAATCTCGACAAGCGCGAAGATGTTCGGGCTATTCTCCCATCGGCAGAATCGGTGATAGTTGTCGCCCAAAATTACTATACTCCATTTTCTCATGTACCGAAGCAAGATGAAGGGAAAATTTCTCGTTATGCGTGGGGAACGGACTATCACGAGGTGATTCCACCTAAACTTCGTACACTGTGTATGGCATTAAGTGAGATTGATCCGAAGGCAGAGCATAAAATTTATACCGATACCGGTGCGATTCTTGAAAAAGCATGGGCTGTACGTGCCGGCATCGGGTGGCAAGGAAAGCACTCGAATATCATTGCCCGCGAGATCGGTTCGTGGTTTTTTCTTGGGATTATTCTGACTTCGATGAAATTTATCTATGATACGCCCATTAAGGATTACTGTGTTTCTTGTACAGCTTGTATCGACGCATTCCCAACCAATGCCATTGTCAGCCCCTATCGTGTCGATGCAACGCAGTGTATTTCGTATTGGACGATCGAAACAAAAACACAAGTTGATATTCCTGACACTCTTGCGGGTGCCATGGAGCAGTGGGTTTTCGGATGTGATACATGCCAAGATGTATGCCCTTGGAATCGCTTTCAAGTGCCAACTAATGAACAAGCATTTATGCCACGTCATGAGGAAACATCATTGTCATTTCGGCGTATTGAGGAATTTCAACAAGAAGAGTTTTCTGCGCGTTTTCGTAAAAGTCCACTCAAGCGAACAAAATTAGCCGGGCTTCAGCGAAATGCTCGTGCATTACAGCAGGCACAAGCGAGAAATACTTTGAACATCGAGTAAAACTTTTATCCAATTTTTTGTCAAGAGTATGCATGATATTATTCAAACCCTTATCGAGAGTATCGCCACCGTGCAGGATTTTGTCGTAGGAAAAACTGTTGACGACATTCTTGCGGATACCGATTTTAAGGATGCAGTTTTAGCGTTGTTAGAACAGGTCGGAGAACGTGCAGAGGCAGTCCCACAGGATATTCGTGAGCAGTTCCCTAATGTTAATTTCGCTGGCGCAGCATTTTTGAAAGACATCGTGATGCACGATTTTTTTGGCATAGATTACGAAAGTTTATGGGGCATAATCACAGGAGGTTTGATAGTTTTGAGCGATGATTTGCGTTCGCAACTGCAATCTCTTTCGGGGGAATAACGAATCCGCTGTGTTTCGTGCAACAAGCAGAAAAAATAATCGTATGGTAATCACAATCATCGGCAATATTCACCCTATCATAGTTTTTTCACGTATTTCTACATCATATGTCGCAACAGCAGAGAGTTCTGATTATTGGCTCCGGTCCTGCCGGATTTACAGCCGCTTTATATGCCGCTCGTGCAAACATGAGTGTTACTGTTTTTGAAGGAAGTCAGCCCGGCGGGCAATTGACGATTACCACCGAAGTTGAGAACTATCCCGGTTTTGAACATGGCATTCAAGGTCCCGAATTGATGGATATACTACGTAAACAGGTACATCGTTTCGGTGCCGTTTCGAAGTATGAGATGATTGAAAAAGTAGATTTCAGCGAACGTCCATTTCGTCTTACATCTGAAAATGGTACTGTCTATGAGGGTGATGCTGTGATTGTTTCTACCGGTGCGACTGCAAAATTGCTCGGTGTGAAAGGCGAAGATACGTACATGGGTTATGGTATTTCTGCTTGTGCAACCTGCGATGGTTTTTTCTACCGTAACCAAGATGTCTTTGTTGTAGGGGGGGC
>DHLT01000146.1 GCA_002405405.1 Ignavibacteria bacterium UBA4661
GGCGCGCTAAGTTATGGATCATTATGCACCCGATATGTATCAACCTGTTGCACCCGATTCGGAATTTTCACCCCATATTTTGATAGTCGGTTTTCATCACATCGGCCAGTCAATTTTACGTCAATGCGCTATAAGTGGTCATTATGCCAACGGACGAAATATCTCGGCAACCGTCATTGAACGCAACGTAAATGACATTGCTCATCGTTTTATGTATCATTATCCGGCTGTAGAGTAATTTGTCGATTGCGATTGGATTCGTATAGAACCGACACTTCTTGATATGCAAATGATCGTTGCCGAACATAAGTCAACGCCCTTTGGTGTAGTATATGTTGCTCTTGAAGATCTGACACACTCAATGTACATGGTGCAACGTATTTACGATGCCCTCAATGGTGAAGTCGATATTATTCTGTGTATGGAGAGTTCTTCGCGAGCCAAACTTTTTTATCAACAAATCACTCATCCACGTATCCACGTAGTGAATTTCCTGCAAAGTTTTACCCATCTTGATTCACTGTTGCACGAACCCCTAGATACACAAGCTATGGAGCTATTTAGCGTTCATACTTCGCAAGAAAAACAGCATACTTCTACACCTACCGGATCACATGTGAAGCGTGATACACATGCAGAATGGCTCATGCTCGATAAAGACATGAAAGATACATATCGAAATTCTGTTCTTCATAAAGCTGTCATGGAACGCTCGATGCAACATTGCGCAACAGTATCATCGCTAATGCCGCACCATGAGCATACATCTATCGATTTTGGGCGTATGGAACATCGCAGAATTTCGGCAGAATTACGTTTAGCAGGATGGAAATATGGTGCTCATCACGATCAACTCCGTAAAGAGCATCCTGATCTACAAGCATTTGATAATTTGCATACCAATGTACAACAGCATTATACAGTAACATCGCATCATTTACTTACATACAAATCCCTCTGAACATTGTGATTGTACTGTATTTTGCAGGTGTAACTTTGAATTCTTCCGTGCAATGACCTTGTCTGTTTATGTTCGTACAATCATCTTCCGAAAAACCAATATTCGATATTCCTACTTTTTCTGACCGCCGTTATCGCACGCTTCAAGCAATAGCCTATTACCCGGGCAAAACCGTCTTGCGTGCTTTTGTTACTGAAACGCAAAAAACTGTTGGTTTAGGCGTATTTCCCTCGGCTACTAATGACGCAGAACAAGCATGGATTTTAGCAGCAATTTCTTCACTCCGCAAGATATCACATCCATTACTTGCAACGATTACCGATATCAATACTACGCTCAAAGGTCAACCCTTTTTTGCGTACACAGTGCATGAAACATCCTTTGCTCGGGCTTGTACTCCTGCACGTATGCGTGACATACAAATTTTTATCCCGATTGCCGTTCAGTTATTACGAGGTCTACAGGTTATCCATGAAAGTGGCCATCTCTATAGCCCGATTCATACCGATAGTATTACCATGCCTTCACCACATGAATTGCATGCCATTATTCATTATGATGCATGGACACCAACCATTGCCTTGCGTTTGGGACAATCATCTCCTCGCGGCTTAGCGCTTCATGAACTTAGGCATTCACCGGCTTTGCGCATGTATGCTCCTGAGTATTTCACCGGTAATATGCCGGATGCACGTGCTGATCTATACGCGCTAGGTATCTGCTTACACGAAGCAATTTCCGGTGAAAAAACCACTTCCGATACACCAGACGAAATTTTTCGGTCTGGCGGTATTCATTCCCTCGATCCGATTCAAAAATTTGCCCCACGCTTTCCCGATGCTCTTGCAGACTGGCTACATACGTTGCTTGCTCCACAACGAGCACAACGATTTATCTCCGCCAAAGAGGCATTGCGAGCATTATCTGCTTTGGGCTTTATCTCCAGTACTGATTATTCTGATCTTGCCGACACACGTCTTTTTTCCCACCACAGCACACAGCCTATTGGTCGTGAACGTGCATTACAAGCAGTAAAAATCAGCCGCCATGAGCTTGGTGCCCCCCGTCTTATCGAACTCAGTGGTGAGCCCGGCACCGGAAAAACAACCCTCCTTCAGCGAATTCAAACCGATTGTGTTCGTGATGGTAAAAAAGCACTTTTGATGCATGGATCTGAATTCAACAGTAGCGAATGGGGAATTCCTTCGTTTGCTGATATTGATATTCTCTTATTGGATGACATTGAAAAAGCAAAACCCGAGGGCAACTCCACACTGAAATACATCATGTCACGGAATGCTCATTTGTTGATTTTTGCAAGCCACCGTACGCAGTTACCTTTTGCCGTTCGTCGCGATGATGTGCAAATGCTTGTTCATTGGACCGAACAACAAACTCGGCAATATTGTACCGAAGTACTTGGTATCGGCAACTATGATCTCTTTGCTAAAGCACTTCACAAGCGGTCGGCAGGTAATCCCTATATGACACTCTTTCTTCTTCGTGAAGCCTTGAATGACAATATACTGCGATATGAGCACAACGAATGGCGTGTTGTCAATGTTGATGAATTTGCTTCGCGTTCGGTTGTTTTTCCTCAAATGTATCTTCGAGATCATATCGCACAATTACCAGCTGAAGAACGTGACCTCTTGATTCTCTTGTGGCTTGCCGGTAATCCATTACCTGCTTTCATTCCTACAGAGACGCTGAACTGTTCAGGTCGTGCAGTCATACGTATGGCACAGTCTCTTGCATATAAAGGCTATGTATCTGTACACAATTTTGCAATTGATCTTGCTCATGACATTATACGTGATGCACTTCAGTTTGTTGTCAAAGGTGAATTCAAATCCCGTGCGGAAGAAATTGCACACAGTCTGAAACGTACAATTGAAACTCTCAATAATCCTTCCGATTTTCAGGATAATCAACAAGGACAAGTTCTATCGATAGAGGATAAAACCAGTGATCTGAATAGTCATCAGATAGATACAAAACAGGAAGTGTTTTCCGACGATATCGAAAAAAATATACCACAGGCAGCGTCAGAAGAAGCTGAAATTCTTGAAGCAAGTTTTGAAGTTTTCACTGAGTCTCGTGTACATAGTACGATCACAACAAACAATGTAGAAGTTGAAATGATAGGCTCTGGAAACATGGAAATTTCAGCAGATGTTGAAGTATCGGATGCCAATGAGAATAAGACACTGAGCAGCGATAGCGAGTTGTACACAATCCAGCATCGCGTTATTCCTACGACTATCGCTAAAGAAGAAACAGCCCTACAAATATCATCTCCGCTTCTTGAGCAAGGAATTTTTGTAGGTAAATCCGATACCCTAAACAAACTACGCACCCAGATTGAGCGATTTTCTACACTAGATATTCCCGTCTTACTCACCGGCGCATTTGGTACAAAAAAGGAACATGTTGCTTCTGCACTACACCACCTGAGCAATCGCTCGACATTAGCAATACGACAATTCGTTTGCAGTGATTATTCCACTGAAGAACTTGAGGCAGAACTTTTTGGTTCATCCGGTATTTTATTAGCGAATACAGCAGTCCATACGCAAATTGGTACGGTATTTCTCGATGACATCACTGCTATGGATGCAACGCTACAATCAAAAATCGCAAGAATTATTCGTCGATCGTATACTAATGATACACTCGATCAATCGATTGCGCGTTTTATCATTGGCATGAATCAATCTCCAGAAGAAGCAATGGCGAATGGTTCACTCCTACAAGAGCTATACTACGTAGCATCGTCCGCACGGATTGCTCTGCCATCGCTCAATGAGCGCGGTGCGGATATTCCTGCACTGGCAATGATGTATATGCAGAGCTTAAACCCATTATTGCAAACAACATTTACAGGATTTACTCAGCGTGCGTTACAATACTTAATGCAACGTCCATGGTCGGGGAATCTTTTGGAATTGGAACACACTATTCGCAAAGCGATGTTGGAGTCGCATGATGATTCTTCAGTGCTTTCGCATACAGCATTTTTTCAACAAGCAAGCCAGCATCAGATACCTTCATCAGCATCAAACTTACTGATGCAGCAACCCCTCTTCTCTTCACCCAGTCTTGCCGCGACCAATAGTTCTGACACAAGTATTGCGACAATCAATGATTTGCAAAAAGAACATATTCTACGCGTATTGGAGCAAACAGGCAATAACAAAAGTGAAGCATCAATCATCCTTGGTATCAAGCGAACAACTCTGATTGCACGTATGAAAAAACTCGGCATTATGCCATAGATTGCTACGTTCATTTATCTTGCATACACACCATGATATATCACTTAGCAC
>DHLT01000154.1 GCA_002405405.1 Ignavibacteria bacterium UBA4661
CTTCTTGAATTTAGGAGTTCTTCTCCTGCCAGTGTAAGTTGAATTGTCGGTGATAGAATTACAAAACCAAGTGCTTTTGGTGTAGGCAAAATTTCATCAGTACTCCATTTCCTAAAATTTTCGGCAAATTCAACCCTTTCATCATAAGGTTCTAATTGCTGCCAAAAGCTACAAAATATTTCTAAATGTTCTTTCATACTAAAATATCTTGCTTTCGATTCTATTTACTCGTGAAGCATTTTCGTAGAGTTCAATTATTTCATCATAATTAATAAACTTAAATCTTTCATTACTTTCTCTATAAGATTACAAGTTCAAAGTTTGATTAAACTTATTTCTATTTTGTTCATTTGCTACAATATAAAACTCAGTCCTAAAATTTTTCAATTGCAAACATCTATTGAATGCACCATTGAGAGTTCCAATACTATCAACAACTTCAAAAATCTTTTGTGGAAAGCATAATCCCTTTTGATTAAACCAAATTACATCCATTCTTTTTGCTTCTTGAACAATTTCATTATAGGAAAAATTTGGCACTTCATTCATTGAAGCAATATTCAGTAAGTTCAAATTATCTCTATATGTGGCAGAAGGGTCGGCTGTGTATGTCTGGAAATTCTTAAAGTTTCCAATTTCAATACAAATTCCTTCGATATATGAGTGCATTCGAACAGTATCATCCTTTTTCGGTTTTGCTTCTTCAACATAATCCTTTAAGGCATAAATACTTAATCCAATTTTTTTAAATCTTTTATTATTTCTAATTTCCCGATAAAGAACACCTCTTATTCCTGCTTCCCATTCGTGAGAATTTTTCGCAGCAGGGTAGTATTTTTCAATATTTTCATAGATAATCTCTAAACTTGCAGTTCCGTGATTATCTTCCATTACTTTTTGTATTGCTTCTACTTTTGTCATATTATTAACTGATAGAACTGTTTAAGTTCGCATATCGTCCATAGGGCACATTAAATTCTCCTTTTGCATTGTAGCGTATCATTCCTGAATATGCAGTCTTATTTATGAAGAAATAAAGCAAAGCATCAGAGTATTTTTTTTCAGTTAGTTCATTGAACATATCTCTGATTTGATAATACAGAGGTTCGTTTTCGTCTTCAATTCTTTTATCTGGCGTTTTACTTTTTAGTTCTTCAAAATTTTTGCGGTTTATAGCGTAAACCCGCTCTATTTCCGATAATTCTTTTTTAAGTGTATCAAAGTCATTTTTTACCCCTAAATAAAACGATATGAGTTTTGAATTAATATCATTTATGATTGCTCTTTTAGGCTCTAAATGAAAAAACAACGCACCACCACCAAAAAACGGTTCAATATATCGTCCTCTATATTCGGGAATATGTTTTATCAAATGAGGTATTTCCTTTGATTTTCCTCCTCTGTATTTTACAAGTGGTTTCATACTTTGGCTGATTTACGTTTATATTGAACAATACTTTCAGCAACCACATTTAAAATTTGTGTTGCTTCTTCCTCTTCGGCAATAATGTCGTAAACCTTGTCTGCCGACCATAAACGTATCAACTCTTTCGAGTCTGCTTCAAGCAAGTCCGCAAGTATAGTTACTTGTTCTCGTTTCGCTCGTCTGTCGCCTTTTTCAATCTTACAGTATGTTGCTGTGTCAATCTTTAAAGCAGCGGCTAACTGTCGTTGAGGGATTTGTTTCTCCTCTCGATATGTCTTGATTTTATTACCAAAGATTGTTGACATAAGTTTGTCTTGACATTATTTGGCAAATATAGTCTTTTTTCTTTCGGTCGTCATTTTTTTTCACGGTCTGTCTTTTTAGGGGGACGGCTATCTCGTAGCTTGACGAAAGTTTTGTCGTCTTCTTGTAATGTTGTTACTGATTTCCTCATCCTTGTTGTATCAACATTTACGAACACCAAGAGCAGTATAAATTATGCAGGTGTAAACCTAAGAAAAATCTTTGCCCACCCAACAACAAATATTGCTTGATACAACAGAGTGCAGTCCCTGCCACCATGCAGATCTCAAAAAATAAACTTGGTCGAGAGAAACTTTGAAGAATGCGTCTCGACAATCGTATTCACAATAGCTTTATTGGCAGGGGTATCTTTGGTTGCCACAAGTGTGCGAATGGAGAATGCGCGCAGAGCATCTTCGACTGACAGCGTTCCTTCTGCCGAATCTTTGCGTCCCGTAAAAGGAAAGGTATCGAATCCGGGTTGAACCATGCCAAATGGCATTGAGGGTCCGGGAAAAGTATGTCCTGTGCCATCTGTACCGATAAACACATTTACAAACTTTGAGTTCTGTGCGAACACAAAGGTTGTCGATACGAGCATCAGTGTAAGAATTGTTCTGGTCATTGTTGGGGGGGTATTGTCATGCAGAATGAAGAGGTAGCAAAATAAACAATATGCGCACTCAAAGGGTCTTGATTTTGTGCGTCTTGTCATGTGCTCAAATAACACAAGGTAGTGCCGACTGCTTAAAGGTGTAAAGTTCGTATAGTGTATCGAATAGGGATAGTGATGTCGGTTTTGAGTTTTCCGTTCGGGTGGATTTTGCAGCACAAAACTCTCAATCAAACACAAATGCTGATAAAAGCACTGCCTGTGAACGAGCCACACTAACCCTCATTGAGGCAAACGGTTGTTATGGGGTGTTTTTCTTTCTTGTGTCATCAGGTCATCTGCTTTGAATTTATAATTGTTTCGTCATCTTGTAGTTTATGATTTCAACTCCTTGCCTTATGTTCGTCTGTTCTTTGAGAACAATAAATCCCTTTTTCTCAAAAAAAGGTCTTGCTGTTTTGCTTACGTCAGACTGTAAAACAGTCCCACCTTTTTTTATTGCTTCTTTTTCTATTTCACAATAGAGTTTGTCAGCAATACCTTGTCTTTGGTAGTCTTTGTGAACATAGAGTAAGTCTATGTAATCATTATCGTAGAGTGAAATGTAACCTACAATGTTGCCGTCAACCTCGGCAATAAGAAAATATTGTAAAGTAATGATGTCTGTCCAGCGTTGAGTGTTTTTGATTGAAGAAGTCCAAACCATAATTTGTTCTGGCGAATAGTCATCCTTACAGATTGCCGTAATGGTGTCGACAAACATTGTCTGTATCTCTGGCAAGTCGCTAATTTTTGCAAGTCTCGTTGCTATTTTTGAATTATTCATTGCCCTTTACAGTGTCGTCCTAAATGCCCTAAAATGGTTTGCGGCTTAGTGCGGTGGCGGATTTTAGCACTAAAGCTTAATCGAAAAATGCAACTTGAACCACTGCCAGTCAGAAGCACTGCACACTCGCTATCGCATACCCCTTATTGGTGGCTATGCTTCTTTTCCGTCCAAAGTTGAAAGTCGGTCTGTGAAATAAACAAGTCGCCTTTTATGCTATTAAGTTTTGTTGTCGTTGCTTTAATTGCTTCGTCTGATTGGTCAATACCAACCCAATGTCTGCCGTTAATTTGTGCTGCTTTCAAGGTTGTTCCGCTACCGCAAAAGCAGTCAAGGACATAGCTTTGTTCGTTGGAAGAAGTTTTCACAATGATGTCCAACAGGTCAGGATTTTTTTCAGTCGGGTAAACAGGATATTGAGGGTCTTTAAATTCCCAAATGTCTTGCATTCGTTTTCCTGCCTGCTCGTCAAAATAGATTATTTTTCGTGGGTTACCATTTTCACTCCATTCAATCAAGCCATCTATATCCCACTGTTCAAGTGTCTTAACGTCTGTTCTCCAATGTCTGCCCGTCGGTGGTGGAATGCCTTTGAAAAGTTGTGATGATTTTCCGTTTTTTGTCTCGCCAGGTGCATGAAGCGGAATTGTAGTATAGTGTCTGCCGTCTTTATCCTTTTTAGGAAAGAGTTTCAGTTTGTCTTCGTCGCTATAAGCAATTTTCGGTTCGTTCCAAATCATGTTATCCGACTTTGAGTAAAATAAAATCAAATCTTTTATGTTGCCATAACCTTTGCGTTCAAAGTTTTTGGGATTGCATTTAATTCGCGTGATGTCATTTCTGAAATTTTCAATTCCAAAAATTTCGTCCATCATCACTTTTACATAATGCCCAATCTTGTAATCAATATGCAGATAGATTGAACCTTTGTCGGAAAGCAACATACTTAATAGCACCAATCGCTCACGCAGAAACTCAATAAAGTCAGCACCTTTCAAAGTATCTTTGTAAGCAACTGTTCCGTTGCTACTGTTGCTGATTGTGTTTGCTCTACCGTTTGAGATTGTGAAAGTGTTGTTTGTTGCAAACGGTGGGTCAATATAGATTAAATCAATCTTACCTTTCAGTTTGTGAGTTGTAATTAATTGCTTTAACGCAACAAGATTGTTGCTGTTGATTAAAAGATTTTTGCTTGACGAAATGTTTTGCTGATGTAAATCAATATCAGGAATACTGTCAAGTATTTCGGCTTCTGATTTTTTATTTGAATAGTGCAGTTTCATGAGTTCTAGATTAGATTTGATAAAGAAACTCACGTAAAACCAAACTGCTCATTATATTCAAGTCCTTGTAACGGGTGGTGATATCCTTATACATCTTGTTTTTGCCTTTAATGTAAAGCACTCCGTCAAGTATGGCAATTTTAATCGCCTTTACATTTTTTGCCTGAACGGTACTAATTGCATCGTTGAATTGTGCGTTTTGATGTCCGCCAAAGTCAGTGAGAAATTTTGCTTCACCGATTACATACTTGCCGTTAAATCGTCCGATGAAGTCAAGTCCTTTGCTGTGCTTGTAATTCAACTCACCATAAGCAAAGTCCATCAACTGCTTGTCGCTACCATTTAGGATAGCATCTTTTTTACTTTTAGTGAAGTCATCAAGCGAAACAGGTTGAATGCCTAACGCCTTACTGTTTGTCCACCGTCTGAAAAATGGTCCAATTTGTCTATTGGTTTCTTTGGGTTCACTACACCGTTCAAAGATTTTGTCCAAGCCCATTTCGTAAAGCCGTCCGCAAACTCGGTTGATAGTTTTGGGATTCCGTTCAATAGATGACAGGTCTCGTTTGAGGTAAGCAATGTAACTGTCCTTAATTGGAAAAAGGTCAAGTTTTAAAAGCTCTTTGATTAACGCTTCGTTATTCTTTTTCTTAAACGCTTTTTCAATGTTGCTCCAACGGTCTGTGTTTATATCTCTGATGCCTTCGGGAATTGTCGGATAAACTTGAAACAAGTCATCCAAATAACTCCTTTGGTTAGCATATTGTATACTTAATTCTGTCCAGTAATTCATTAGTCAAATGTAGTTAAATGTAGTTAAAGTGTGTCGTGAAATGCACCAAAAGTTTCAAGTTAGCACGCAACGCAGCATTGCCCATAACTCGTAGATTTACGAAAGTTTTGTCGTACTTCCTGTATTGTTTGTCGTACTTCTTGCATTGTTGCCGATTTCATCATCCATATTGTATGGACATCTGCGAATACCAAGAGAAAGTACAAAAGTTATGCAGGTGTAAACCTAAGAAAAATCCCCGCCCACCCAACAACAAATATTGCTTGATACAACAGAGTGCAGTCCTTGCCACCATGCAGATCTCAAAAAATAAACTTGGTCGACAGAAACTTTGAAGAATGTGTCTCGACAATCGTATTCACAATAGCTTTATTGGCAGGGGTGTCTTTGGTTGCCACCAATGTGCGAATAGAGAATGCGCGCAGAGCATCTTCGACTGACAGCGTTCCTTCTGCCGAATCTTTACGTCCCGTAAAAGGAAAAGTATCGGGTCCGCGTTGGCATTGGGCGTTGATATTGACACGACTCACTTGATTGACGAGCGGATCAACCAAATCTGCAATGTCTTGTGGGTGCGTTGCAAAAATACTGACCTGCTGACCATGGTCAGAAGAGATAATGTATTGAATCGGTTCTTCGATATCATCAAAGGGAACAACCGGAATCACCGGACCAAACTGTTCTTCGCGGTAGAGTTTCATTGACGGTGTAACAGGATAGACTACTGCCGGCGACACAAACGAATGGAGCGTTGCCCCGCCCTGCTCTTCGTTGATAATTCTTGCTCCATGGGCATGGGCATCGGCAAGACATTCGGCGATGTAGGCAGGTTTGCCCGGTTCGGGCAGTGGTGTCAGCGCAACGCCGGGCGACCATGGCATACCTGCTTTAAGTTCGCTGATCGCCGCAGAAAATTTCTGTAAAAATGTCTCGGCAATCGAGCGATGCACCCAGATGATTTTGATAGCAGTGCATCGTTGCCCATTGAAGGATAATGTTCCAAGCACACATTCTTTGATGGTGAAATCCAAATCGGCATTATCAAGAACAATTGCGGCATTTTTCGCATTCCAGCCGAGAACAGCTTTCAGGCGATTGCTTTTCGGATGCATTTTTTTGAGTTGATCGGCAACGCGACTTGAACCAATGAGCGTCAGAACATTCACCTTGCCTGACTGCATGAGTTCGGGAATCACCTGCGCACCACGCCCATACACCGTATTCATGACGCCCTTGGGGAAGCACTCTTGAAATGCCGACAAAAGTGGATAGTGCAAGAGCGTACCATGCTTAGGTGGCTTAAAGAGAATCGTATTGCCCATGAGCAATGCCGGAATCAGCATCGTGTAGGTTTCGTTGAGTGGGTAATTGAACGGTCCCATACACAACACCACACCGAGCGAAGAGCGGCGAATTTGCCCAATCACGCCTTGCTCAATGCGAAACCGCGAAGAAGTGCGGTCGAGATCTTTGAGGGAATCAATCGTGTCATAGATATATTGTATCGTTCGGTCGAATTCTTTCACCGAGTCGGCATGACTTTTCCCGATTTCCCACATGAGTAGAAGCACCACTTCATTTTTGCGCTCAAGCATCTTGGCGATAAAATGTTCCATACAATCAATCCGCTCGCGGATCGACATAGTGGGCCACTCGCCACGTCCATTATCGTAGGCAGAAACTGCCGCATCGAGGGCTTCGCGTGCTTCTTCGCTCCCGACAATCGGATAATGTCCGATATGCAGGGGTTTGCTCTGATCGCCCGAACGAATATGGATCGGTGAAAACACATCTTGTGTTGCACCCTGCCATGGGCGTAATTCACCATTGACAAGGTATTCTTGTTGGAGAATCGGTTGCGGAAGACGAAATTGTTGGGGAATCTCTTCCAGTGTTGGAAAAAAGGTGTCGGCTCCGCGCAATGTCGGAAGAGTTGATGGAGGTGTTGTCATGGCAAAACAAATGTGGATGAAAATGGTGCATAAACATTCACAATAAGCGCATTTTTTCGAAAAGATGCAAATGTGGTGCTTCGCTTGGAGCGAAGGGGGGGATTGAACTATCAGAAATGATTGTGACTTGGATGCGATGAAAATCACTTTTTGCAAAGTATGTTCGTATCTCGAAAATTTGTGCTCGAAGGTGGTATAAAAAAAGGTTGCCCTGAAAGAGCAACCTTTGTATAGTCTAATGTATAATCTAAGGATGCAAAAGCAATCCATCAAGTGCATCAGAATTTGAAAGGAATTCCCAACGACATTTTGTAGAACTCGCCGCTTTCGCTTGCCGATGTTGGACCAAATGCCGCACCACCTGCCGTCAGACGGAAAGTATGACCGCCCTTGCTGGTGAATTGTACATAAGGACCATACCATGTATAAGCACGATTGGTTGTTGAAGAACCGGTGCGTGGAATGACGGTGCCATTCAATGTTTCAAAATGCAAACCAGCCGATACCAAGCTAGAAATTTTATAGCCCGCATGTAACCAGTAGTGCAAAAAGTTATTTTGTGAATTTCCCCGTTCGCGCAAAGCGAGATAGTAACCTGCGTACAGTTGTCCTTCCAAGGATTCTGTATTTAAGTTTGCTGTTACACTTGGAACAATCCCCTCAAAAGGAACGCCTCGTGTTCCGACAGACTGCAATCGCCCATGTGTTGTTCCCAGCGATGGATTAATTTCCAGTTTGCCATCAAGAGCTCTGAAGTTTGCACCAACTCCAAACTCTGTCCACAAATTTCCACCGGTGCCTCCACCAAGTGCCGGCGATGTCCAAAAAATACCATAGTAGGTAAAATCAACACTTTCGTTGATTTTTGTACTACCGCCAATGGTAGGGTAGAATCCAAAAAATGGATCTTGGTTGAGCGTAACATTCAGCGATTGGCTGAATACTGTTGATGTGCACACCACACCGACTACTGCACAAATGCTCAACAAACGAACAATGTGTTTCATAGAAACTTATGGAAAAAAATGAACGTATTCCTCTTGCTGAGGATGATTAGCTACAAAGATACCAAAGGAGTAATAAACGCATTTGAAAAAATCTGCTCCTGTACTTGAAATCTGATGGCAACATATTATATCGTTCGATGTAAAGTACGGCATATCAGATTATATACAGAACCACAGACTGACAAAACTTCTTGAGACGATACACACGGAGTTATGAAATGTGAGATTGAATCATGAAGAAACTTTTTACAGGAAAAGTGTTAGTTCTCTTCTAAAGTAAGTAGACACTGCTCCCACAGCGTATCACGGAATTTTCCCGAAAAAAAGCCTGCATGACCAATGCGATCTACACCTACATCGTGCGGTGCAATAACTCGTAACTCTTGTGGTGCATTGGGGTAATATGCTAAAAGTTTGGGAGCGGTAATCTCATTGGCAATCGGGTCATCGGTGATGCGGAACATGGTGATCGGACAGCG
>DHLT01000202.1:0-272 GCA_002405405.1 Ignavibacteria bacterium UBA4661
GCTCCGCCCCCATCCCCGAGTCCGCCGCTCCGCTCGCTTACGAAATCAAAAACAAAAAAATCAGCGGAAAAATAATCCCCACAATGGCGAATTTCCAACCACGTTCCCGAAAACTCATTTTCCCTTTTTGAATAAACATCCCCGTAATGGCAATCGTGAGCATAGCCACACCAAAAATATCCGAGTACCACACCCATGCAAGATTGGTTTCGACATGCAATTGCGTGGATTGCGCCAAAAGAGGAATTTTAAAATGGCTGTCGCGCTCACCT
>DHLT01000202.1:447-4271 GCA_002405405.1 Ignavibacteria bacterium UBA4661
ACTTGGAATATCAATATCGTACACAAAATCATTGTACGTAATGCGGAGTGTATTGCCTCGCACCCGGAAACTTTTAAACTGTTTCTCGATCCCCCACTGCACCGAGAGTGTGCGAATAAGGGAATCATTGATAAGAGACTTATCTTTGGGAAGTGCAACAACGATAGAGTCTGATTTATAGACATAGTGGGTCGGATACCACGCATTACGATGATTCAAAAAAATGCCCGACAGCGCGAAGGCGATAATCAGACCAACATAAAAATACCCCAAATCACGATGGATCGAACGAACAGGAGGAACTTGCATAGGAACGACGAAGAGAGGTGGAACAAACAAAAAAGAGTCGCAAAATATCGAAAGTTTTGATGTAGACTTCGGTGTCAGTGTATCTGTGAATACATTTTTGTATGTTCCATAGCGAAATAAAAATATGCTTCTCACACCGAGTATCTACTTTTAGTTTTTTGGGAGTACAGCTACTATGAATCGTCGTACTTTAACCACACTGTTATACCTTGTTATGGTATTTGTAGCACCGTCTGTCTATAGTCAAAGCACTACCACTCTTGATTTGGTGCAATGTAGGGCGTGGTATGCCGATAACGATTTTCAACGCATCATCGTGTGGATAGATTCAGTATCTGTAGCTAATAAAAGCATACTAATGGCTGATGGCAAAGCCGTGCATCTGTATGGCGCCGCACTCCAAGCAGTCGGCGCGCATGATAAAGCGATTGGCTTATATCGTGAGCGGTTGCTGGTGGATTCCACCGATACCGATTGCGCTCATGATCTAGGGCAATGCCTCAATACCATGGGGCGATACAAAGAGTCTGTTACGGTCTTGGAAAAAGCATGGGCGTTGAACACAAAGAATCTCAATATCCTCCGCACATTGGCACAGGTGCTTTTCAATGACAAACAGTTTGACCGAGCGCGTTCGTATTATGCTCTACTGATTGACAAGGGCGCACGCAATCCATTCTACTATGCACAAATAGCGCGGTGTTATGCTAATTCTGAAGATGAAACTCTCCAAAAAAATGCCATTGAGTACTATGTGCTGGTGGCATACGAACTTGCGCCAACCAATCGCGCTGTAGTCTTGGAAAGTGCCGAATATCTACGTGGTGCCAAGAGCCCTTATCATGCGTTAGCAGTGTTGAATAAAGCAGTATTGACCTTTCCTGCCGATGCCATTTTTCATGCAGAATGTGGTAAAAATCTCTTGTTACAAAATCGCTTTGTAGAAGCAAAAACAGCCTTTCTCCAGGCACTTGCTTTGGGAGATTCTTCGCGTGCTACCTTGCGTGAGCTTGGTATCAGCTACTACATGAATCGCTCATTTGATACAGCACGCTTTTACTTGGAAGCTGCCTTGCTGACCAATATCGCTAAACCCGATGCACGCACCTTGGCATTCCTTGGAGTAGTATATCGAGAACAGAAACAATTCGACAAAGCACAGATCATGTTTAGTAATGCACTCAAAATCCACAAAGCCAATGAGCTTGCCGATATCATTGTGCAGCAAGGGCTTACCCATAAGCGTGCAGGGCAGAATGATTCAGCATTTGCCAAGTATGTCATGGCGCAGAAACTTGACCCTGAGGATACAGATGTTTTGTACGAAATGGGTACTCTGCTGGAAACAAACCCTACACAGCGCACAGCGGCGATACAGTGTTTTGTCGCATATCTTGAGCGCACACGTGCGCAAAGCTCGCAAGCCGCGCAATATGCACGCCAACGCTTGAAAGAGTGGGGCTATAATACACATTCGATTCGCCAAAATACAGGAGCAACGGAAACATTGTCATCTCTTGCATCGGTTCTCGGCGGAGCATCATCAGCGACCATCAATGGAACGACAAGTACGGTACCACAGGTGATAGATGGCATAGAGGATACATCATTTGCAACGAATGCAACACTGCGCTTACTGCCGCAAGACATGCCGCGTACCACAACGAATGCGACAATCCCCAAGAATAAATGATTTCTGTTTCGTCGAGTTATCCTTGATGATTATTCGCCTGCATACCGTGGTCTGCATATCACCATAGATGACAGTTACGGAATAGAGGGCGATGATAAAACCTCAAACCTCATATCGTTCTGCTCCATATCGGTAAGATCGAAAGAAGAGAGGAGGTAAATGGAGTGCACTTCAAAAATTTATCGCTTTTTTGTTCCGAGCAAAAAGATCAATGGCTCTGCAAGTCGTGCTTTCCATGCACGTTCATTATGCTCAGCACCGGGAAATGCTTTGGTTGTCCACTGTTGTCGTGAATACCCACGAGCGCGAAGAATGGTGTCGGCGGTTGCTTGATACTTGGGGTAAAACCGATCCAAAGTTGCTGTTCCATAATCAAAATAGAGCTGATGTCGTGTGTGTGCCGGTGGAAGGTGGGCACGCATATATTGCTGGATTGCTTTGGGAAATGCCGGAGTACTGTCATTCAAACTTACGCTCCAATGAGTTGAAAGGCATCCTGCTCCCCCAAAAACTTTCGGATATTCACAGAGCGCATACAATGAAATCAGTCCACCCATGCTTGAACCCGCAATAAAGGTATTCTTACGATCGGGCAAGGTTGAGAATGCAGAATCAATGTGCGGTTTAAGTTCCTTGACAATCCAAGCGAGATATTCATCGGAACGGATGACCTGTCCGGAAAAATTACGATGAGAGAGGAGCTCTCTTTGCTGGACTTGCGTCGTTGCGTAGAATGGTTTTGCCGGCATGTATTCCGTAAATCGCGCTGAGGTATTATGGATACCCACAACAATGCATGGTCGCATCTTCTTTTTATGCGTTAAATCAGCAATCGTTGAATCAACTTCCCATGCAACATGACCAAAGGCACAAGTAGAGTCAAACACATTTTGCCCATCGTGCATGTACAGTACGGGGTATCGTTGCTTGGGGGAGTAGTTCGGTGGCAACCAAATACTAACAGCGCGAGATTGTATTCTTTGAGAGGGAAACTCTGCGATATACTGCAATGTTCCGATCGTCGTTGTTGGAACGCATGGTGTTTGAGCAAGCAGAGAAGAATCGTACGCAAAGAGCATAATGCCCGATACAATCACAAAACTCAACCATCGTGGGCGTGGCGATAGTTTACGGGCAGTGTCGGCAAAAAGTCGAAAGAAAGAGAAAAGTGTATTCATAACAAGAATTGAACGAACTCAGATACCTGCCGAGTTAAGGTTGAAAATATCAAGCACCTTATTATTTACCAAGATTGTCTTCAGTAATTTATCAGAATGTTCTTTTTCTTGAAATGGTTGATTGCGAAAAAGGTCAGCATATTCGGTTTCTAACTCATTGTCAAGGTCTGTCGCTTTTTCTTTTGCAACTTCATTTATCTTGCGCAGATACGAAGTGTTAAATTTTAGCTGATTGGGGTCAACCCAACCAGACTTAATAAAGCCCTTCGTTTTTCTGTGGCAACGACAAGGGTTTGATGTGTTAATGAGCCCGCATTTATTGTTCATAAAATTATATAGATCGCGTCTTGCTCTCGAAAGTATTTGCCTGAAATTGTCTTTACTGATACCCAACAACCTCGAGCCCAAGTTGTGGTCAACTCCAAATATCTCTCCAAGCACATACACTAAACGTTGTTCTCTGCTCAGGCATAATAACATTCCGTTCATACAGCCTAACTTTGCATCTTCTATGAACTCTTTAAGTTCAGCTTTTTCTAGTATAGATAGGTCTTCGTCTGCAATATTGTCCAACTGTTCGGCATAATCGTCAAAAGAGGTGATGATGTCTTCCAGCCAATACTTTTTCATGTGCAAAAAGTGAC
>DHLT01000202.1:4384-16895 GCA_002405405.1 Ignavibacteria bacterium UBA4661
GCAAAAAGTGATTGAATGTAATACGATACAGCCATGTACGAAAATCACTTTGTCCTCTAAATTGCGACAAGTTTGTCACTGCTTTAATCAAAACCTCTTGCATAATATCTTCGGCATCAAAGGGGCTAAGAACCATCTTTTTTGCTACATTATAAATGTAGTGTTGATGTCTTTTTACTAATGCTTCTAATGCACTTGTTGAACCGGATAAGGAGGCTTCAATTAGGTCCCTATCCGGTTTATCATTATAGTCTATTGATAAGGGGTTTTCCATTAATCATTCCATTTAGGATTAGTTTGCAATATCTTGTTGTAAATCGAACAACTTGGCACATGAGCACCCCTTAAATAGCCTGTGCTTAGCAAAAATTCATTCACAATTTCGCCCCCAGTGAATTTAAACGTCTTTTTGAATAGCTTCATCCAATCTTCTTTTGATTTTGGATGGTTTTGGTCAAGCCAATTTTTAAAAGAACCGTACTCGTTTTGTAATTGTAAAATCACATTCGCATTGTGAATAGTTGCATCAACTTTTAACCGATTTCGGATAATTCCCGCATCATTTAAAAGCCTTTGTCTATCGAATTCTTCATAATTGGCTACTGTTTTCACGTCGAATTTGTCAAAAGCATTGTGAAAATTTGCCTGCTTACTCAGTATTGTTGTCCAACTCAACCCAGCTTGGTTGATCTCTAAGACGAACCTTTCAAAAAGTTCGTTGTCATCTTCTATGGGAAAACCATATGCTGTATCGTGATAAATTCGATGAATATTAGTTTTATCCAAGCAACTCACCATTTCGCAATATGATTTTGGTCTGTCTAATGTCATGAAATCTCCAAAAAGTGCTTCATAATGATAACGTTCTCGACGATTGAAAAAATCGCATCAAAGGTTGAATTATGTTGCATGAATTGTTCATTGTTTTTTGCGGAAGCTATATTCTCCCAAAATACTCTTTCTGCCCAAAGATTTTTATTTTGGGTCGATTGTAAAAGTACTCTGTTTTTGTATCCTACTGACTTCTCGATTTCAGTATTGTACGTTGCAAAAAACTCTCCTATTCGATGATTATCATTTTCTTTAAGCTGATAGACAGCCAATGCAACAGTTTTAGTTTCTTGGTGATACACAAAATGCTGGTTGCTGATCCTGAAATGATCAAACAGTTCAGTCTTCTCAATCAACTGAATAAACTCCACCAACTCAGGTATTTCGTTCATGTTTTTTGCACCGTTTAGGGCATTCTCAAGAGTATCCCAAGCCACGTAATCGAGGAAAAGATAAGGGTCTTCAGTTGATTGATAGACTTTTCTGTGAAGGTAACCTTCCAGTTTAGTAAGTCCCGCATTGGTTTGGTCAAGGAGAACCCTCTTGCTCTCAAATGGGAAGTTTTTAAGTCTGTAGACAACCAGTTCGATGATATGATTTCTGTTATCCATTGTTTGTATTCCTTATAACAGAGATTAGATGAGTTATGAGTTACAAAAGTTAGATAATAAAAATCTTATGGTGTGACAGTTGAGATTTTTAGTAACGGAAAACGGTTTATGGATTGACGAGAAAGTCTACTGTGTGCAGTGCGTTATGTGATTTCTACCTCTACCCCACCGTAGTCAGGTTTGTCATAGAGTATTCTTTCCAACAACAACAGCAATAATACTTGTTGCAACAAAGGGTAATACCGAAAGTAGAATTTTGATATTCATACTGATAACGCCAACAACCAACATCACGCCCAGCAACGAAGAGATGCAGAAAATACCCGCAACCGTCAGTCGCCGACTCGGTTGTTTACGCATGATGCCAATGAGAAGAAGGATTTGCCCAATGAGTGGGAGTATCACAAGCGGATGTATCATCGAGAGCGGATCAAGCATTATGGCGGTCAGCACATCCCATTCCGCCGCAAAAAGAAAGGTGTGTTGTTGATTATTGCCCCACTCCAGATACCCGCACAGCGATGTCAGGATCAGGGCGGTATGAGCCAAACGATAGCACTCTATGTGTATCTTCTTCATGCGAAAAACTCCACGAAAAACTCCACGAAATTACTCCACGATAATCCCATATTTCAAGAGTAAACCCTCTAATCCATCCGCTGAGAAGCGAGCTTTTTTGAGGCGGTTGCGCTCAGGGTCGAAAGCATAATTCACTGCTGAGCGGAAATCAGCTATTTCGTGATTAGTGCCATCAAAGACAGCGCGAGTCAAATCACATTCATGAAAGATAGCCCCTTGCAATTCTGCTTGACTAAAATCGGTTTCGCGCAGTAAGCACGACTGAAATTTTGTATTCTGCAAGGGCAGTCCATGCAAATTCGCCATCGTCAAGTCGCATTGATGAAACTCCACCGCGAGCAAGAATGTATTGCAAGTAGCAAATTCAACGCCGACCAATTTACACCCGACAAAACGCACCTCACGAAAAGCGACATTCGAGATATTGGCATTGCTCAGGTTGCAATGACGAAACTCGCAATCGAGAAACACCGTATCGGCTCGTGGCGAGGAGAGCTTGGTACTGCTCCAATCGCAGTGTTCAAATATGCAAGCTTCATAGGTCGAGGGAGCGAATGTCTCCGTGCGGAAATCTTTACCGGTAATGGTGGTGTCGGTTGTCATGAGCGATACAAAAGAAAAAATTCGATGAAGAGTAATGTCATCGAATATACAACTTCTTAGCAAAGAAGATATGAATGAGAGGTCGAAGATTCAAATCTCTAATTGCCTTCTCCACACTCACTCAACACTCACCCGCACACCTATGGTCAGCACGCGCCCACGAATCGGTGCCCAAATATAAGCGGTTTCGAAGCGGTCGCTAAAGGGTGCCTCAGGTGCGATCAGGGGCGATGCTTGCGTAAAATTGAAGATATTCTCAACCCCACCGAAGATTTCCCACCCCGCAAAACGCTTGGTGATTTGCAGATTCCAAATACTCCACACAGGCGATTCCAGCGGACGAATTATTGCACCCGCATCATCGACAATACGAGGCATACGCTGCGCGCCCGTGACTTTCCCGGTAAGTTGCAGTTCAGTTTGCCAGGCAGGAATAGCGTAAAAGGCATTCACAAAGATGCGATAACGGGGATTGAACCATATTTCCTCACGCTCGCCCTGCTCCACACGATAGGTGTTCAGCACTTCCCATGATAAAGATGTGCGAAGCGGAAACGGAAAACTATACTCAGCACCAAGTGTGAAACCGCGTGTCAGAGCATAGTCAGTAGGGGCTAGATTTTTGTAGAGAATGGCATTAGGGTCGGTGTCATAATCAGCAATGATTTTATTCGAAAAGCGCGTCCAATGAGCATCGCCCGTCAAGCGTAAGACTCCCCCCCCTACATCGTCCATTTCATGCGTAATACTGACTGCTCCGCTCAGCGATTGCTCTGGACGCAACTGCTCACACATGACCACGCGCCGCGCTCCGGTAAGGGCAGCATGATCTTCGGTAAAGATATTGACCATCCTGAAACCTGTCCCACCTGTCAGGCGCAAGGCGGTTTCCTCGGCAAGGTTGAATTTCACCGAGCCGCGTGGCTGGAGAATACTGCCTTGGATATTATGATGGTTATATCGCAATCCTACTTGTGTAGCAATCCACGAAGAGGTGAAATCATGTTGCATAAACAGTGAAGGAATATGATACCATACAGGTTTGTGCGTGCCGGTTATCGGTTCAAGTGTTGCCGGTGTATTATCCGTGTAGCGTTCGGCTCGATATGCCGCTCCGAATGTCCAAGTATGGGCAGGCGAAGCCGAATAGACAGCAAGCGCATCGGTATAGAGAATACCTTGATTGGCAGTGTAATTCGCAACTCCATATTGCGAATCTTGATAATGCCCAATCGCAGAAAGTCGAACTTGTAATTTCCACAGGTCTGAGAGTTCGCGTTCGGCAGTGCCAAAGACCTCAGCGCGATGCGTAAAAATGCTTTCGCCATAGACCTTATTCCCCCCCCTGTCGCTTGGTTGCCAGTCCATTTGTCCGCCGGTGCGATTTTCATAGAAATACCGTCCGAAGAGTTGCATGTCCCAACCATTGCCGGTAAGTGTCCATGCATTCATGAGTGAAAACCGCCGATATAGTGGTACATCCATAAACCCATCATTGTTGAGATCAGTGCGATAGGCATTGGCTTGATATTCAGCAGTGAGCGAGGTGCTGGTATTATCAGAAAGCATGTGTCGAAAAGTACCGGCAAGAGCATGTTACCGAAAGGAATTAACCTGCGAGGATGCCTGCAATATGGGCAATTCCAAGGGCGATTTCAGGATAATATTCATCGTACCGGCAACTGCTTCGGGTCCAAAAAGAATGGTTGCCGGACCCTTAATAAGTTCGATTTGCTTAATCATTGTGGGAGAAATTCCCCGCAAACCATACACCATGCCGAGATTCGATACAATAGGCATTCCATTGATGAGAATTTGCGCGTACTGTCCCTCCAAGCCCTGAATACGAATATCCGTTGTACCACACACACCGCAATTATCCTGCACTTTGATACCCGGTACATACTCGCACGATTGTGTGATGTCGAGTGCGGGAGTGCGTTGCAAATCACGTTGTGTAACGACTTCGATTTTGGTAGGAGCATCCTGCACAAAAGAGGAAGAACGTTGTGCCGACACGACTACCTCGCTTGTGAGAGTCGCGCCAAGTTCAAGGGTAATGACGAGTTCCTGTGAGTTGACAGCAATGGTTTTGCGCCATTGTTTGTATCCAATGGCAGACACACTGAGCATGATACTATCCTGAACAAAGCGTTCGGGTATTGCCAGCGTGAAATTACCCTGCGTCCGGGCAATCGTACCAATTTTGAGCGCAGGAGCAGTAATCGTTGCACCTGCAAGAGGTTTATTATCAGTATCAATAATTCTACCTTGTAATATTCGCAGAGTTGGCGAAGAACTGCGCGCGCTGAGAGTACCGTATTCTGCCGCAAATACTGCAAGAATGACGGTACAGGTAATCAGATACTGCTGATACAATCGAAAAAAGCATGGAAATTTCATCAAAAAGCCACTGTAATTGTATGTTTAGTACTGAGTGAAAATAAAATTTAGCCAAAGCTAAAATTTTTTCTATGAATAACAAAATTCTTCCTGAAAAAGAAGAAACACAACAAAAAAGGTGAATGTCATTGACGAGAAACATTCACCTTATGCATTTATCAGAATTATCGTGGAGAGTGCACGTAGAAGTGCTCAAGCTCAAGTCATTTCTTTATATTTCAATGCCGCTTCGACACGCGAACGCACATGAAGTTTCTTATAAATACTCCGCAAGTGTGTTTGAATCGTAAAAATTGACAGATTGAGTGCTTCGGCGATTTCTTTATCACGAACTCCGGCGGAGAGCAATTGCAGAATCTGTTTTTCGCGGTCGGTCAAGTGTGTAGAGGCAATACTCTGTGTTGGAATTTCCGGTTCTTCTGCCGGTGATTCTTGAGAAGGCAGTCCATGCGCGGTTTTGTCGGCGATATGTTTGTCCGATGTTTTATTATGAAAAGCATTGACGACCATGCGTGCAATATCACGCGACATCGGTGAACCGCCATTGTGCAAGTCTACAATTGAATTGATGATCGTACTAGGTAGCTCTGTTTTGAGGAGGTAACCGGTTGCCCCTGCTTTCAAAGCATCAAAAATTTTGCTGGAATTGTCGGTAACAGTCAGGATCATAAACTGAGTATTTGGCATTTTATCCCGCAGATAACGCACACATTCAATGCCATTAATGCCGGGTAAATCAATGTCCATCAGTACAACATCGGGCATCGCAATCGGCAAATGTGCGATAGCAAGTTCACCCGAAGCAAAGATGCCTACTAATTCAAATTGACCCGAATGCGAGAACAGCGTTCGGAATGCCTGTTGCAGGGCGAGATCATCTTCTACAATGGCGAGGCGCATACGGAATCAAAACCCAAAAGATGTTTAAACAAAGAGACGTACAAACACTCTTCTTATCAAGGTAGTATCGGCAAGATATGGCAAAACTTGCACACCAAGCAAAGTTAGTGAAAACAAAGACATCCGCCAACAAGACAAAAGGGTGGCTATGTCAACCACCCTTTTCTTAGCATCGTTATGAGTTTTGGTACGATGTTTTATCGAACCCGTGCCGCAATTGCAAAACGAAGACCACTAGCTTTCCAAGAAATATCGGAAGTGAAATTTCCCAACATGAGGGAGTACATCACTTCGGGAGTAATTTCGACTGCATTGAGGAGAATGCCATAACCCACACCGAATTGAACGCTTGGTATCAAACTCGAAGCATTGGGCAATGTGGTGCCGGCTTGTACATTCCGAGTGTTGGGGTATAAACTCGTGCCTCGTCCGTCAGTAAATCCTGCAATAACATTATCAGGTAGAATTAACTGTTCGGTTTGGTCAAAGGTTTTGCTCATGAGGAGGTTAACTCCCACGCCGGCAATCACTTTAAGCGGTAGGTTATCGACAGGAGTAAACACAACAGTGGGCTCTATGTTGAGCGTTGAGAAGTTTCCCGTAATCGTGTACAAGCTCTGAGCATCAACGCTTGTGCGCGTTGTACCGCTTCCACCTATCGGCGATAGTAAGCCGATAACATAATTTTCGGTCGTTGTTGCTTTACCGGAGCGGTCAGCATACCCCGCACGCAGTTGCACAGCTAACTGGGGAGATACTTCATATTGAGCAAATGCCGAAAAAGTAACTCCGCCCTGACTGCCTGCGCCCGTAAAATTCCCCGGCTCGTTTGCCGCTCCGGTGCGTGGACTGTAGATCGGAAAACCCGGCAATTCCGCAAAATTTGCCGAATGTTGATTAAGCGCATACCCGCCAATAACGCCAAAGGTGAGTTTCTTTCCGCCGGATTGTGCGAGTATAGAGCTGCTGTGCACTGTTACACAGACAAGAGCAAAGAGCATGATTCTGCTCGCTCTACCTGCGATGAAATGCCATGAAAAATGACGCATACATATTGAGTAAAAAATGAAAAAAGATGTCAAATAAAAAGACTGAACTTACCGAACAATAAGAATCGGTGCCGATACCATTTCGCCATCAGCAATTGCTGTTACGAAATATGTTCCTGAAGCAAGACCGCGTAAATCAAGTTCAATGCGGTTGGCACCTTCGAGCAAGGATTGCTTGGGCAGAGTACGAACAATTGCCCCGGAGGCATCATGGACAGTCATGCGTATATCGGTTGCTTGCTCAGTACTGATTGCAGCAGTAACAATACCGCCGGTTGGATTGGGACTCACCGAAGTGATAGTGAGTGCCAAGCGTTGTGAGTTAATCAAACGTGTTCCACCCGCGCGGTTGATACCCGTCAAACGGAACAGCCCATCACTAAAGCTCGTTGTCAGATAAGTACCCGCCGCCGTGTATGCAAGCGAATCGAACTGGATAGTTGTTGTTGAATCATTACCCAAAAGCGCACGCATCGGTAGAGTCATCAGCACACCATTCGCACTCGGATTTGCCGGAGTCGTAAAGCGTGATTGACGCACACCGCTCCGCACGACACCAAGAGCCGCCGCATCGACCGGTTCAAGGAGCGAAGAATTATATCGCAGAATACCGGTAATCGGACCAATTGGAAGATTATTCGGATTGGTTTGAACAACGCGCATAACCAAGGAAATATTCTCACCCGGACGACCCGACAACGTATCAAGCGAAATCAATCCACCCGCAATACCTTCACCAATAAAACTAAACAGTTCAAATTGCGAAGGGTTGCCATTCGATTCAATCACCAAGGAAGCGCGTTTCATGCCGACCGTTGAAGGGGCAAAAGTAACACCATACGTTACAGTCTGTCCCGGAGGAATGACCAATACATTGGCATTGGAAGAGACAAAGAACTCATTGGGTGTTGGAGAACTAATGCGTAGGCGAGAAATACGGACAGTGTCCGAACCAACATTGCGCACGGGAATACCCGTTACGGTTGCACGACGATATACCGCTACCTGACCATAGTTCCATGGACGATTAAAATTACCCGGCAAAACAAGTTGGCGAGTGTTAATACCCGTTGCTTCGACTGATATGACATCGGGAATCGTGTTAAAGCTATGGCGCACAACGAATTGTGCTACACGACGCCCTTCAGCTGTTGGAAGGAAGCGAACACTTAAAGCTTGCGATGCACCTCCGGCGAGTGTAATCGGGAATGTTGCACCAATAATCGTATAATCACTTGCAGCCGCACCCGTAAAAGTGCCGGATGTAATCGTTACTGTTCCGGTACCGCCATTGGTAAGTGTAATTGTTCCGGATGTTGCGACGCCTATCGGTGAATTCGGTAGTAATACCGTAAAGCCCGGAATTGCATCAGTATTGAGTACCGTGTTGGCAGTTCGACGTGTAACAACAATGTAGCGAGGAGCTACGCCATTATTAACAAAGCCAAGCGTTGAAGCGTTTTCGTCTATTTGCCCTACCATATTCGCTAGGACAAGTTTTTCACCAATTGCACTACCCGCAAGACGAATAGACAAAGTCTGTGTAGAGCCCGGGGCAACTGTAAAAGGAAATGCCGGAGCAGCGATCGAAAATTCGTCGGCACCAACACCCGTAAAACTCACACCGGTAATTGTCATCGGGCGCGTACCGATATTTCGTACACCAAATCCTGTACTGGTGAGAGCGTCGCCTACACGCTGAGTATTTGGGTTCGGAGCAAAAACAAAATAATTTGTTCCCTGTGTTAATGCGCTCGCACCGTTGGTAAAGCGGAGAATCGAACCATCGGGAGTAGCCGCTCCTGTAAGATTGATCACAATGCTCGGCGAATTATTGCCTGAAATTGTTACACCTGCAGATAAATTTCCGACACGACGCGGCGAAAATTGAACAATCACGGGAAGTGACTCACCTGCGGCAAGCGATGCAGGAAGTGGCGAGGTAATACGAAATGCCGAAGAATCTGCTCCAAAGAATCCTGCACGAAGATTAGTTACCGCAGCAAAACCTGTATTGGTAATCACCGTTGTACGAGTGATAGATAAACCATTGGTTGTTGAGCCGACAAAAAACTGTCCGCGAGAGAAATCTCTACCGGAGCGCTCGAAAGGATCAATGCCAAAGGTTAATCCCCCCCCCTGTGCAGGAGCAGTTGCCGTAAGTTGTGCTGTCCGTGTAACAAGAATGGTTGATGATGAGCCACTGCTACCCGTGCCGGGTGTAAAGGTATAGGTTAATCCGCTTGCCGGTTGATAGGCAGAGGTTGGCGGTGTGAAGGCAGAGGCATTCAGCAAATCGCAGGAAGCTGTGTTGGCAGTACCGCGGTCTGATGCCGCCCAAGAATTTGTACCGACACTGTATGATACCGAGCGTGCATGGAAGTCAGTATTGATCGTACCACGCAAACCTACTTGTCCTGCCACCAAAGTCACGGGGCTGGACGATGCGACATAGCCATTCGTCATCGTACCATAGACAATCTGAATGGTGTTGCTGCCTTCATTCAAGCGGATTTGGAAACTCATGTCAGCAAGGGGAAGAGGACCTGCTTGTCCGTAAAAACTCATGTTGGCAAACTGAATCACAGTTGTCCGATTCGGTGATGTGCCGGTAACAACTACGCGAATTTCACCTTCGGCACGACATTGTAAGTCTTCGGAGAATCCCGAAATGATACCATTTGCTGCCACCGATGATTCGATGGCATTAATAATCGTATTGACACCCGCAGGATCTACCAAGGGTTGTGAGGCATCCAAAGCAATAAAACCATTGGAACTGACACGAATTGAACTGACAGACCGTCCGGCAAAACTAAATGGATGTTGAAGCGCAACATCGTACTGTTCATCATCGACTGCTGCGCCGCCCCCCAAGCGCGTACCGCCTGTTACGGGAGTATAGGTGCCGCCTGCTGATCCGAAGCTGTATCCATTTGCCAAATTGGAAGCACCACTTCCACCGCCGGTTACAGTAGCTGAACCAACCAAGGTGAGTGTTGCTGATTTAGCACCGGGAGAACGCGGTGTATAATTCACACCTACAATATTGGTTGCATTAGCTCCACCTGCGGGATTGACGCCACGTGTTGAAAGCGGTAGGAGAGAAAATTCACTCGCATTCGGTCCTGTAATCGTTGCGGTCGAAAAAGCAATAGCTGTATTGCCCACATTTCGTACAAAAAGATATCCGGTTTGCGCTTCTCCGCCACGGGGTGCCGATGTGCCGGCTTTAACCGGGAAGTTTAATGTGGACTGCAATAACATATCCGGAACAGTATTGGTTGTTACCAATGTGCGGATATCATAGAAAATTGTAACCCGCTCATAATTCACATAATTGCCTGAGCGAATCGTGAGCAATGCTTGCACAAAGGACTGTGCTGTAACTGTGTTAAAAACGGTCGCTTCGAGTTTAATGGTAAAATCTGCAAAAGCATCTTGCCCTGAGTTGATTGCCGAAATGGAAACCGGACCCGAGCCAATACTGATACGATAAGGGCTGAGCGAGTCTGTTTGAATCGTTGAAAGTGATACCGTTACATTTTGTGCATTCGAAAGAAAGTTGCGCAAGAAAACACGCATTGTTACCGGTTGGAACGAATTCAAAAAGCCCGCAGTGGTCAAATTACTTGACGCAAAACCCACACCTGTATGGCTGATGCCGGGTACTTGATCACCGGTATTGAAAGTACGATTGGCAGTGACTGCGCGGAATGCATTCAGACGACCATAGTATTCATAAGGGCGTTCGGATTGACCGGGATAAAGAACATTATCTGAGGTCGAGCGGAGTTGTTGGAGCACTTGATAGGGTGTCCAGGTCGGATTTACTGTGCGGACAAGTGCGGCAATACCTGCTGTCATAGGTGATGCCATCGAGGTGCCATCATACACAGCATATTGATTGCCGCCAACAGTGCTGAGAATAGCATCGCCGGGAGCAAAGACTGTAGTGTTAATACCATAATTCGAGAAGTCCGCCGGCGTATCTTGAGCATTCGATGCACCAACCGAAAGAACATTATCATAATCAGCCGGGAAAAAGAGATTGTCTTGCGGTACAGCACTATTACCTGCCGCAGCAACAACCAGCGAACCCATGAGAGTAACTTGATTGATAATGTCTTGGTCAAATGCTGCTGAACCCGATCCCCCAAAAGAACAATTGATGACGGAAGCACCCATTTGAGCAGAATACAAGATACCTTCAGTTGTTCGGTAGTAAGCAGGTAGTGCCGGATTATCCGAGGCAACTTTGACTGCAAGAATACGGCACTGAAAACCTGAGCCGGCAATACCGCGTGCATTGTTCGTTGTTGCTCCGGCAATGCCGCCCACATGCGTGCCATGATTGCGTCCGTCATTGGGGTTTATCTGAGGGGGGGTGGCTGATACCGGTAAGTTGTTTTCTTTGAAGAGCCATTGTAAACGCTCGTCATTGGTAATGTTGCCGATAAAGTCCCATCCGCGCCAGTCGTCAACTTTTCCATTATTGTCATCATCAACACCATTGGTTCGGCGATCGCGTCCTTGGGCATCGGTGCCGGATTCGCCCGGATTTATCCACACATTATCGCGCAAGTCTTCATGATTGACATCGGTACCATTATCAACAATCGCAATGATGGTGTTGGTATTGCCACGTGTAACACCCCATGCAAGTTCAGCCTGAATGCGTTGCAAACCATATTGTTCAGCATAGCGGATATCATTTGGCGTAACGCGGGTCTGGGTAGCTTTACGAGTGTACACCGGCTCGGCAATCTCAATGTCGGGTTGATCCATGAGTTCTTTGCAGAGGTCGAAGGGATCAATCGGCGCATCATAGCGTACCTCATACCAGCGTGCCACACCGAATTCATCGGCTTTCGAGAGAATGCCAAAGTTTTTACCTTGTGCCATTTCGGGAGCAATTTGGCGAATTCCTTTTGCGTTGATACTGCTGAGTGTTGCTTGAAGCGAAGAAGAACCCATAGTGCTTGCACCTTTGGCAAGCGAATAGATTTGCTTGGTTTTAATCATCAAAACATTCTCTTCGTATTCGCCCTTAGGTAAGCGACGTACGGGAATCATTTTCGATTGTACCATAAAGCCACCGGTATTGTCAGGCAGTGCACCGGCAATTCTACTGCTGATGGCATTCGTGCGTACGGGAATCATATAGACAATATCGCCGACATTGGTTGTTGCACGTGCAAGCCCGGAATTACTGAGCGGGGTTTGTCCTGCGTCAAGAAATGTTCGCGAGGCTTTGCGAGGTGAAGATTGTGCCGAGAGGGCAATGGGTACAACGACCAATGCGAGACCATAGAGAATAGCGCGCACAAGAGCATGACCCGAACGAAACTGGAAGTCGTGAAAAGTTGTCGCACGACGGAAAAAATGATGCATACACTACGAAAAAACATGAAGAAAAAAATGTGTGAATTGGAGATACAAGGATTATGCGGCAATACTTTGCGATGATGGATAATCGGAAAGAGTGCAAAAGAAACGCTACGGCAGCGTATTTGGGCGATTTAAAGAAAAAGA
>DHLT01000202.1:17061-17241 GCA_002405405.1 Ignavibacteria bacterium UBA4661
AGAAGAAACAGTAAAATCAATGCTTGAAGTGCCTATGCGATGATTATTTTGTACAAGAACATGATAATTAACAACTGCTTGACGAAATAGCATTGCTTACGACAAAAAAATCTATTAATGTTGTGATGTCGTGGTCGTGCAAATGTGTGTTATACAATGGCAGTAAATAAGAGTCGTGTT
>DHLT01000202.1:17416-25331 GCA_002405405.1 Ignavibacteria bacterium UBA4661
AAATTGGGGAAGTCGGGGGGAGTCAGATCAGAACAACAAACGCAGAACGAGAGCAGACCCACAAATACAATCGGAAAGTTTCTATAATCGTTGAGTAAAGTTCTAATCCTTTTTTCTTTTCATGTATTGTTACGGTAGTATGAAACAATCGGTACAATGGCTTGTGCGATGCGCAAGCGCATGGTGTGTGGCAGTGCTGAGTGTAGGTGCCATAGTGCTTTCGGCACAGACAACAACCCTGCACGGTGATGAGTCTAATCCCGCGATTCGACAATCGGCAGAAAAATCTTTCGATCAACCCGTTCGGCTTTCCACTGAGGCATTGCAGTCTGCTATGCAGACAAGCGTGCAATTTCGTGGGGAATTGTTGTACAATATTGTTCTGTCGAACGGTGCACCTTCAGCAGATGGTTTTACGCCTGCGCCTACAGTGATTCCCGTATATCGCCAACCCAAAGGTGCATATATCGAGAATGTTGTGATGGTGAAAACCAAACGCATGTTTTCGATAGGTAAGGGAGCTACAACGCTTGGTACAGCCGCTTTGCAAGGTACATTAGCGGCATACAGTGTGAGCAATGTGCGCCATATCTTTCCGCAATTTGGTCAAGGAAAACTTGCTTCAAGCGATGAACAAGGTATCAGTCGCTGGTACGAAGTACGGTATTCAGCACCGTTCGATGTGTATGATGTCTGCAAAGATTTGATGAAAAATCCCGATGTCGAAGCTGCAGAGCCAAGCTATGTATACCAACTCGCACAAAACCGTGTTGTACCCAATGATCCCCTATATACACAACAGTATGAGTGGCAACGTATTCAAGCAGAATTTGCATGGGCAATTACCCAAGGCAATCCAAATCTTGTTATTGCTATTGTAGATTCCGGTGGCGATGTCAATCATGAAGATTTAGCATCCAAAATTTGGACAAACCCCGGCGAAACAGGCAATGATGCGCAAGGACGCGACCGTAGAACCAATGGTATCGATGATGATGGCAATGGTAAAGTTGATGATTGGCGCGGCTGGGATTTTGTCGGAAATGTTAACGCTAATGAACGTGGCCTTGGAATCTTTCGACAAAATAATTTTCCTTTTTCTCGTAGACCAAACCTAGCAACCGGTGATGGACAAAATCATGGTGTACATGTCGCAGGTTCAGCAGCAGGTGCAGGTAACAATGGTACCGGTGGTGCAAGTGCAGCACAAAATTGCCGTATTATGGCAATTAAATGTTCGAGTGATGACCCTCTTGTTGCCACATCAGTGTTCAACGGCTACGAAGGTATCATGTATGCCGCAGAAATGGGCGCAAGTGTGATTAACTGTTCATGGGGCGGTGGTGCCGCATCGGTTTTCGGACAGAATGTTGTCTATCAAGCAACAGCAATGGGTTCGCTTGTTGTTGCCGCGGCAGGAAATAGTGGCGTTGTACAAGACGTAGCACAGTATCCTGCAGACTTCTTTCCGGTATTGTCCGTCGGAGCTTCTGATATACGCGATCTGCCTGTAAATACTGCCAATGGTCATTTCTTCGGTTCAAACTTTGGTATCGGAACCGATGTATGGGCGCCGGGTTTTAATATCTTGAGTACTGTTAGTGAGAATCGTTATGCGGTGTATAGCGGCACCTCGATGGCATCGCCTATTACAGCAGGTATTGCCGCACTTGTACGTTCGGTGAATCCGACATGGACACCGACTCAAGTTAAGGAACACATCCGCACAACTTCGGATAATATTCTTGCTTCAACCGGTGCAACAACGCGCCCGATTCAGCAATATGGACGCTTGAATGCCTTCCGAGCAGTAACAGCCAATCGTGCCGGTGGAGCGTCATTACCCGGTATCAGTCACAATGAGCGTGTGCTCGTTGCATCACCAACAGGTATTGTCAATACAAGTGCTCCAACACAGATACGCTTAGTGTTGCAAAATTTTGTTGGTCTTTCGGCTGCAACGAATGTTCGTGTAAACATTGTTCCGGTTACCGTATCACCCCTTGCACGTGTCTTCGACCGATTGGCAGTGCAATCACCTGATGTACAAATTGCATCATTGGCACCCGGACAAACAGCGAATGCAGATTTTACGGTACAACTTCTACCCGGAGCATTTACAGGCACAGGCACTCGCCGTATTGACTTGCTTATGACGATTACTGCCGATGGTGGCTATGTGAATTATGAGCGTGTGGCACTCTTCTATGATGTTGCAAACCCAACTTCGACCAATCAAGTTGCGGCACTTGCCGGTCAAATTGATTTTCCTGCTTCCAATGAGCCAACAACGGTACCAACAATTCTGCGCAATATTGGTACAGGACCATTCGTGGTTACGTCGGCAACATTTTCCGGTACCACCGCAAGCGAATTCGCTTTGACCTCCGCACTCGATGTTGCTACGCCTTTGGCAACGGCAACCAACCGCGCAATAAATGTTACCATGCGTCCGCAGTCGGCAGGTACGAAATCAGCGACTTTGACACTCAACGGTGTCCTTGCACCGACCCCGATACAAGCTTATACTTTTAGCTCGTCAGCGGGAACATATTCAGAAATCACCGATGGTACTGTGTATCGCAATGCAAGTAATACTCTACTCGATGATGAGGAATTTGTCGTACGGTTACCGTTTGTTTTCACATATGGTGGTGTCCGCGCCGATAGCTTGCGACTCTCCTCCAATGGCTTTATTGGCGTAAATGTAGCCGGTCTGACACCACTCAGCAATGCACTGGTTTCGACTGTGGCGGCAAGTGGTATTATCGCACCATTCAACCGCGATTTGGTGCAACGCGCCGATGGCGAACTGCGCTCAACTATCCTTGGTACAGCACCGAATCGCGTGTTTGTAGCACAATGGACAAACTTTAGCTTCTTTGTATCGGGCACAACTCTTCCAAATACACGATTCAATTTCCAAGTGCGCTTGTACGAAACATCGAATCGCATTGAGGTTATTTATGGCACAATGCAAAACGATGCTGTGCTTGCGACGAATCCTCTGACTATCTATACGGTACAAGCAGGATTACGGGGCGCATCGAATGCAGATTTCAACAATCGTGAAGTTGTTTTCGGCGGTGCATCGTCGTGGGTAAATTCTCTCCGTGGAGCAACAAATGCGGCAACGCTTGCGGTGCTCTCGAATCCCCCTGCGGCAAATGCTAACGCCATTCCACCATCGGGCCTGACCTACACATGGTTGCCGGGTACCGGTTCGCAAACAAATTTACCAACCTTTACAACAACCGCTCCGATTACAGCAACCGTACCGACAACAGCACCGCTCTTGCGGACAACATCGGCAAGTATTGCTTTTGGTACGGTAACGCTTGGACAAACATTGATTCGTCCGGTCGTTCTGCAAAATCTGAGTACACTGGTGCCGATTAACAATATCAATCTTGTCCTAACGGGCGAGGCATCATCTGATTATCGTATTGTTTCGACAACAACAACCATTTCTTCCCTTGCGCCGAACAGCACTGTGACTGTATTGGTAGAATTCCGTCCATCGGTCGTGGGTAGTATTGGCGGTAATCGCAAAGCAGAACTTGTTGCGACTGTACAAGGCGGTCAGCAAGTGATAGTCGATCTCCGTGGTGCAGGTGCGGGTGTGGTTGGTGGTAGTACTGCCCAACGCATTCTCCGTGCGGGCTTTGGTGCGCAAGCAGATTTAGGTGCGCCTTTGGCAAATATTTCGCTTGATGTATCGCCGCTTCCACGTTTGGGAACATTCGTGAATTCAACGACGCTGACGTTGCGCAATCGCGGTACACAGACCATTGTTGTGAGTTCGGCAACCTTTTCCGGTCTCGGTGCAAGCGAATACTCGATTCTCACGCCATTCCCGATTACGATACCGACCGGTGCATCGGTGCCGATGGTTATTCGATTTACTCCAACCATAGCAGGTGAGAAATTCCCACTCCTGAGCTTTACAGGAAATATGGATGATAACATCACTCTTCGTATCGTAAGTGCCGGAACATTACCGCGTTTCTTGAATATTACGCCTCGAACTGCAACAACAGTATTGAATTCGACGCCGCAAGAACTCTATCCGATCAATATGCCGACTGTTCCGGTAGGTGGTTTTACTACAGCAGGAACAATTACACTCACGAACTCAACCGGTACAACGGCAACCGTAAGCAGTATTGAATTTACAGGTGCAAATGCGGGTGATTTCTCGGTATTCTCGGGTGTGCCGGTAACATTGGCACCGGGGCAAACGCAAACAGTACGCTTCCGTTTCGCACCAACAGCAGCAGGTTACCGTACGGCACTCTTGACCTTGCGTCATACAGCACCGGGTTTGCAAACCGAAACGATCCAAATCAATGGTACGGCAATTACCTCGCGACAGCTTGGTTCTTCGACCGTGAATGCATGGACGATGACTGCTAATGTCGGTGGAGCAGTCGAAGCAACGGGCTTTACTGTATTTAATCGTGGTTCCGACACTGTTCGTATTACACGAGTATATTTGGCAGGTCGCAATGCAAATGAGTTTAGTATTGCTACAGGCGGTACAGCAACGCTGATTGCTCCCGGAACATCGGTGGTCTTTGGTGTACGGTTTGCGCCAACCAGTCCTGGCTCAAAATCGGTCTCATTGATGATGGAATCGAACGCTGATCAACCGATATGGAATATCGTGAATGTTAGTGGTACAGCAACGGGTGGATTGCTTACTCCTATTTCTTCTACTGCCAATCTTGGTGATACGCTTTCGATAGCGATTCGTGTAGCAGGTCTTACGAATCCTTTTAACACGGCATTGGCACAACATACAGGTTTGGTACGATTCCCGGCAGGTTCTTTTGAGCCACTTAATGCTGATCAGCAAGGCGTTATTCGCAATGGAGTGCGCTTTATTCGTTTTACGATTGCTTCGGTGAGTGTGCTTCCGGCAGATTCCGTTGTGCTACGTATTCCTGTGCGTGTGTTGCTTCCATTGGGAACAAACTTCAATGACTTCTTGCCGGTGGTAAGTATCGATTCATTACAAGCAATTGGTGCCGGTGTTGGGTTGTCGGCAATTGGCGGGAATTTTATAACAGTTGTCAATACTGTGTTCCTTCCACAAGTACTCTTCAATTCAACTGTTAATGTTCCGCTCCGCATTTACAATGGTTCGGCAACAGCCCAAACACCGCAATTCACCGTAGCGGCTCCGGCAGGTGCTACAGCGAGTATGACGATGGTACCAAATGCACCGATTCCTCCTAATGGCATCGGCACGGCTGTTCTGCAATACAATGCCGCAACACCGGGTCAGCGTCTCTTTACCTTTACGCAAGTTGGTGCCGGCACATACAATGGTGCGGCAACCACTGTTGGCGGAACGCTCCAAGGTCCAACGCTTGCAGGTCGCCCGGGTGATACAGTGGTGTTGTCCTTTAGCTTAACCAATATTATCAATCCGCAAAGCTTGCCATTTATGGGTTTGACAGCTCGGGTACGCTTCAATGCTTCGCTTTTGGAGCCGATTGATCCTGCACGGCGAGGTACCGTCAGCAATGGTGTACGAACACTGACATACTCGGTGGCAGATTTGCCGGCAGTTGGTACACTGACCATTCCTTGTCGTGTAGGACTTGGAAGCGACACAGCAACAGCAATTACGATTGACAATATTGTTACTCCACAAGGAGCATTAGGTTTTGTTCCTGCCAATGGAAACTTCTCTTTGCGTGGTGTGAATCGTGCCGGCGGCAATACGCGGATCATTGTATCGCCACGCTCAACCTTGGCGGTAACGGCGATCAGCCCGAACCCATCGAATGGTATTCTCCAAACAACTCTGACTACGCAAGATGATCAGGTCGTCAGCATTGTTCTGCGTGATTTGTCGGGAACTGAAGTAAAACGCTTCGCACCGCGTACAGTCGGCAAAGGTGATACGTTCTTAACGCTCGATTGCTCCTTCGTGGCATCGGGCTCATATATGCTCACACTGGCAACTGCCGAGGATGCTGTTAGCGTGCCGGTCGTAGTGGTGAAATAAGCTTGTTGTGTTTTTGTGAAATACATGATCACCTCACCCTGTCTTGCAGACATCCCTCTCCTTTGAGGAGAGGGAATGTGAGCAAAGCGAACAAGGGTGAGGTATCAAGTAGGCAAATTATTATGAAATCCTTTTCAACTCATTTTATGTCAAAACGTATGAAAATACAACAAGCAATTACTCTGCTGTGTGCCCTCGTGCTATGCTCCGTAGGAGTCTTGGCGCAAACGACACCTGACAAAAAACTCTCGTTTGGTGTGTTTGCCGGAGCGGCTGTGAATCTCCACAATGCGAACTTTACGGAGTTTGCATCGGCACCGATTTACTCGCCGCGTACAGGAGCCAGCAATGAACCGGCAAATTTCACTGCAACATCGAAAGCCGGCATTGTTGTCGGTGGTTTTGTAGAATATACCTTGTCGCCGAAATGGGCGATACAAGGGCGAATTCTGTATGCCGACCGTGCGGGTGATTTGACGACAAGCGAGAATATCGTGATCGGGTTGAATGCCCCTGTGAATGGCTCAACTATCGTCAATGCGCAAAGTAATTATACCATTGCAGGCAAGCTGTCTACGCTCAATATCGAGCCAACTTTGGTCTTTGCACCGCTTGATGGTGTGGGATTACGTGTCATGGCGGGTGCCGGGTTGAATCTTCTTATGGGGAAATCAACGACCATCACCGAGGCATTAGTACTTCCCGCGGGAGTATCCGCGGGCTTTGCTGATGCAGGTAATGGGCAATACACAACCTCGCGGACGCTGTTTAGCGGTGATTTGCCCGGAGCAACAAGTATGATTCTTTCTATCAATGCAGGTGTAGGATACGATATTGCCGTCGGTAGTATCACGCTGACACCCGAATTGATGGCATCGATGATGGCGGGTAATTTTGCTGATGTGTCGTGGAACGCACCTGCCATTCGCTTTGGTGTAGGAGCGCGGTTCTAAGAATACACTGCTCATAAAAAAGGGATTCACTCGTGTAATGTGAATCCCTTTTTGTTTTTTCTTCTGCGAGAATATTATCCTGCCACTTTGCCGAGTTTGAAGACAATATTGAGCATTGTCCCCATAGCTTGTAAGAAGGTAATATGCTCTTCATTCCAGTAGATACGATTTTCGCAATTTTCACAACAGAGTACACCGGCAACTTGCCCGCCCACAAGGATTGGTACATCAAGGAGAGACTTGATGTCAAGCGGATCGAAATACAACTCATTGAAGCAGGATGTTGCGGGATGCGAGAGTGCATCGGAAGCAATCATGACATCACCTGTAATAATGGCATCGAAATACTCAGGAAAATCTTCTTTGTGAAGTGCAACACCTTTGGAGTGTTCACCGGTTCGCGTATCGATCAAATCAAGTGAAGTAATGGAGTCTCTATGTTCATTCATGACCCAGACACTAGCACGAGTTGATCCTATTTTGGCGACAATATCCTGCGTAACCGCCTGAAAAAGTTCATCTACCGAAACGGTACCTTTGGTCAAACCAATGACCTTTTCTTTGATATGTTCCATAGCGCGAAAAAAAAAGGTAAAAAAAGGGGAAAAAGCACGTGTGGGCAATGCACATAATAATCTTTCACAAGCTACTGAGAAATGGAACAAATACCAAAAACAAGATGAGTTGACAAGCAATATTGTTAGTCTATGACTTTGGGAAAATGTAAAGTGAACGTACTGCCATGTCCTTTGCCTGCGCTTTCGACCGAAATACTGCCTTGGATTTCTGTCAAAAGAATAAGTGTGCTTTGCAGACCTAATCCGTGTGAGCTTTCACCCCCTGTTGGTGTTGATGAGCGTCTGCCGGAGCTGGAAAAAAGTGTAGCAATTTCTTCTGAGGTAAAACCTTGACCTGAATCTTGGACTTGCAGAGTAATAGTAGA
>DHLT01000301.1:0-37368 GCA_002405405.1 Ignavibacteria bacterium UBA4661
GAAATTGGGGCTGGAATCTCATGATTAATGTCCAATTATTTTAATCTTCTTCCGACACAAAGGATTATTGCTCAAACTAAGCACATAGTATGAATTGTGGATTCTGTGTAATTTGCCGACCAATTCTCATCGATAGTCATCGATCATATTCGTTTCACTTGTTTCTTTGTTCCTGAATTGTATGGGTCGGATTTTTGAAAAACGAAAGCATAAGATGTTTGCCCGCTTCGATAAAATGTCGAAAGCATTTACGAAAATCGGAAAAGAGATTGCCATTGCCGTAAAAATAGGTGGTGGTGATTCTAACAATAATCCTCGTCTGCGTGCTGTTTTGCAAAAAGCAAAAGCCGTGAATATGCCTAAAGATCGTGTCGAGGGTGCAATCAAACGTGCTCTTTCGAAAGATGCAGAAAATCTTGCTGAAGTTGTATATGAGGGATATGGTTCTCATGCCGTAGCGATTGTCATTGAAGCTGCAACCGATAACCCTACACGCACAGTTGCTAATGTACGAAGCTACTTCAACAAATATGGTGGTTCGCTGGCAACCTCCGGCGCATTAGAATTCATGTTTCAACGGCGTGGTGTGTTTACTATTCCTATTGAAGGTATGTCGATGGATGACCTCGAAATGACACTTATTGATTGTGGTGCCGATGACATCGAAGTCGACGAAGAAGACAAAATTGTTACCGCATACACATCGTTTGAAAGTTTCGGGCAAATGCAAAAGAAATTAGAAGAAGCAAAAATTGTTTTTACCAATGCAGAATTGCAACGCCTTCCTCTGAATACGGTGACATTAACCGATGAACAAATGGATGAAGTGGCAACACTGATTGATCGACTCGAGGAAGACGATGATGTACAAGCGGTGTATCATAACATTGCATAATCTTTTCGATGACAGAATCTTCTCTCGGCTCTTCTTTTTGTTTTTGTTCGCAGGTCATGGATACACAACACGCATCAGCACCGCTCTCGACACCATCGCGCAAGCGCGATCATGTGGAATTATGTGTGCATGATGATGTGCAATTCACAACAAAGACTGCGGGCTTTGAGCGGGTTGAACTTCTGCACAATGCACTCCCCGAACTCGATTATAACGATATTGATACAACTACTCTTCTCTTCGGCAAACCGCTTGCCATGCCCTTGATGATTTCAAGCATGACAGGCGGTTATGCAGAAGCAGAATCTATCAACCGTTCGCTTGCGATTGCTTGTGCCGAGTACGGTATTGCGCTTGGTGTCGGCTCACAACGTCAAGCTCTCGAAGACAGTACCCATCATGCTTCGTTTCGTGTGGCACGAGAATACCACCCTCATGGTTTCATTACTGCCAATATCGGCGCACCGGAAATTGCCCAACGCTCTGCACGCGAATCACTCCATCGCATCATCGATCTTATTGAAGCCGATGCACTGACAATTCACCTCAATCCTCTTCAAGAACTTTTACAAGTGGGAGGCAATACTTCATTCAGTGGCGTTCTAACAGGCATTGAAGAATGTGTTCAGTATTTGCAGATTCCCATCATTGTCAAAGAAGTGGGTGCAGGTATTTCCCGAACCGTCGCAGAAAAACTTCTCGATATTGGTGTACAAGCTATTGATGTTGCCGGAGCAGGTGGAACAAGTTGGGCAGGCGTTGAACTTCGTCGTTCCGCCATGCTGCACGAAGAGAAAGCACACTTACATGCCCTTTGGAATTGGGGAATTCCAACTATTGAATGCTTACAAGCACTTGCCCCCCTCAAACCCTCTCCTCTCGATGATGATGAAGGCAATATGCGTTTTACGCTGATTGCATCCGGCGGCATTACTTCCGGTTTTGATATGGCAAAATCACTCGCACTTGGTGCAGATCTCACCGCTTCTGCACGTCCATTTATGAAGCAGTTGGTCGATCATGGTCAGGACGGATTGCACACCATGCTCCGTCAGTGGCGCGAACAACTTACCGCGTGCATGTTTCTTACAGGATCGGGGAACATTTCAACAATGCAAAACGTTTCGTATATTCTGCACTGACATGCGTATATGCAACGTTCTATCGTAGAATCTCATTGCGAAACCATGCTCAACAGCCATAACGCAATGCACTATCATCAACTATGACGGTCCACTCTCCGGGCGTCCATTTATGGATATGCTGTTCGCAGGACAAATACACAAGATGTAATGCTATGATTGGGGAGTCTCTCTTTTTCAGGAAGTACTATGGAATTTATTGAATACTACAATCGATTACGGCAGATCGTCGAAGATGAGCTTGCAACTCTTGTTACGCAAGAACGTCCTCGTACACTGTATGAACCGATTCGATATATTCTTTCCGGCGGCGGAAAACGTGTCCGCCCTATTCTCTCGATGATGGCATGTGAAGCTGTCGGCGGCAATCCACTTCATGCGCTTCATGCAGGGATTGCGGTTGAGGTCTTGCATAATTTCACATTAGTCCATGACGATATTATGGACACTGCCCACATGCGCAGAAATCGCCCTACAGTCCATAAAAAATGGAATGAAAATGCGGCAATTTTAGCAGGCGACTGCATGATGCCGATTGCTTATCAAATTCTGCTCAAAACACCTTCACTTAGTCATTTGCCGGAACTCATTACGGCATTCAATACGGGCGTTATCGATGTGTGTGAAGGTCAGGCATATGATTTGGAATTCGAGCAAGAGCGCGATGTCATGTTGAATGATTACCTCTTAATGATCGAAAAGAAAACAGCAAAAATGCTCGAGCTCGCCGTAGTTGCAGGAGCACTCATTGGCAATGCGCAGCAAGAGCATATTGATGCGCTTCGACGTTATGCTTTAGCCGTGGGAACAGGATTTCAAATTCAAGACGATTTACTCGATGCCACTGCCAACGAAGCAGAATTCGGTAAACGTATCGGTGGTGATATCATTGAAGGGAAGAAAACATTTTTGATTCTCCATGCAACTCAAAAAGCTACTAAACCTGACGATAAAGCTTTGTTACAAAAGTTTTATGATGAGCAAGGTTTGCTCCCCGACGATGTTCCTTTGATGATTGATCTTTTTCATCGGCTCGATATTATCAACACCACACAATGTGAAGTTGAACGCTCTATGCACCATGCTCACGAAGCTTTGCAGGCACTCCCTGATAATGCAGGACGCAAAATGCTGGCACACTTTGCGGAAATGCTTGTACAACGCACATCATAAGAATACTGTAGTGTACATTTGGCGACAATTTCATTAAAAAGCAAAAAGGGCAGGAGAATCGATACTCCTGCCCTTCTTATTTGCGAGCATTTTTGGTACGTATGCCAGGTCAGTAATACCACCCAAACACGATATTCATTTCATCTTCAGCGCGCAGTCCGAACCGTACTACTTGGTTGGTGTTATTCAAGTATGTCACCACCGATTTCAAACCTTCACCACGCCGTAAGATGAGTGGCTCTTTGAACCACACAATCGGTGGATTGAGGTAATTGGTCGAAGAGTATACAATCTCACCATCACGTGTACCACCGACAATTTGAATAACAAAGCGTTTTTGTAATTGATGCGCATGCGAAGTCAGCCCCACAACACGCACAATTGTATCATTGTCGTAGTTGCCACGTGTACCGACACGATACGATGTTTCAATGGTTGTTTCTTTTTGCGCAGGAAGAGAGAAAGAAATGTTATTTAACTGCAAAGGCTTGAGGACATTCTTAACTTTGTCAGGTGTTGTCGTATGGAGATTAAATACAACTTCGCCGGCAATAGAGTCTTTCAAACCATTGGAATAGTGTGAATTAAAATCCAATAACCAATCTTTCGGAATACGCATTGCCATACCTTCAGGGAAGGAAATATCAGCATATTTGGTTTGCGCACCCATAACAAACTCACGGTCTTGCATTTCAAGCAAACGAGCGATGTTGACTTGATAATTTTCGTTATACAAATCACGTACAACACCCGGTTGAATCAACGAACGTACTATAGATGTTCGTGGATAACCATACAAAATAAAGTGATGACTTCGATCGCGCTGTGCCATCTCGAAACGTGTCATGTACAAATCTTCTGTGTGAGTATTTGCTTGAGCAATAAATATCTCACGATCTTTCTGTGCAGGTACACTAAAACGATTGACGCGGAACTGCAATCCCGAAGCAGGTTGTGGCAGAGTAATCAATTCATTCTGACTGCGTGTATCATCGAGCAATGTTGGATCGGCAACAGCACCATCCAGAGGCGCACCGGCAACAATCCACTGTCGAATAAACTCTAACTGCCCGCGTGTCAACGTTCGTGACCCCAAGGGCATCAAATCACCATAGCCGTCGGATTTATGTAAATTTAAACTATCAAGTTTGATGTAGAGAAAACTCTTGTTCAAATCACTTGGTTTCACACGTAAAAGCTTGTCTTTAAGTGCATTAGCGTTCGATGGATTTGCATTTACAAGATTGCGATAAGCAACTGCAGGCGACAAATCCAGACCACCTCCACTATTCGCTGTCGCATGGCAACCACTTGTTGCACAGTTAGGTGTTAAGATTCTCTCTTGCAACAGAGCAAAGGAAGAATTTCCTGTTGGAACGAGTGGCGTTGTACCCGGCATTTCATCGGCAATTTTGAAATTATTGCACGACATCAATGCGACCGTACCACTCAGCGTACACAACAAAAAAACCGAACGAAAAAAGGGGCGCATAGACATACTTGCAGAAGAAAGTAAAAATAGGAGCTTTCAATTCAAGGCAATTTAACGAATTAGATCTGTACTCACGTAGGACGTATAAACACACATAAGGTTTAAAAAGTTTTTATGCCCCACCTACTCATACGCTAATCGTTCAATGGCATCCGATTCGATAATGTCATGCCCTTGCTTGTCTGACAATGCATAGCGCATCATTCCCATAGCAATGGTTCGAGCATGGATAACACGATACTTGCGCATGGGTCCAATCAACAATGGAGCAAGCATCTTTGTAAAAACAATACCCAAATATTCACCGGGACGCGATTCTGTACGATTACCATCGATAAAGGACGGACGAAACGCACACGAATTGGCAATACCGCTTGCCTGCACATCGCGTTCCATTTCACCTTTGGTACGACTGTAGAACACTGATGATTGTACATGTGCTCCAAGTGCTGACACAACAAGAAACCTCTCACCGCCATTCTGCGCCGATAAGCGAGCTGCATTGACCACATAGTCATAATCCACTTTACGAAATGCCTCTTGCGAACCGGCAGTGCGAATTGTCGTACCTAAGGTGCAATACACATCATGCGCACGAAAGACGGAGAGATTATCCCCCATAGCATCTAACGAACCGATACTATGCTGAATAATTTTTCTGCTCGGAATATCATCAGGTATTTTGATGGATTTGCGCACGAGCAAGTGAACAGACTCATAACTTGATTCTTCTGCAAGCAAGCGCAGGCAATGCCCACCGACCAATCCTGATGCCCCAATGAGCAAGGCAGTACGTGTTACTTTATGTGATTGTGCCATAGGAACTTAAGGTTGATAACAATAGCGATGAACACAATGAATAAACATGAAAACAATGGTACAATCAGGCATAGTATCCAAAGAATACATGATCTTATGTTATTCCTCGAAACGTTCGACAGTCTTGATACCTTGTATTTTTTTCAATTTGCTGAAGAGCTTATCCAAATGCTCTTTGTCCTTGACATACACCGTTACCACACCCTCGAAATGATTATCATACGAATCAATATTCACGCTACGGATATTTGTATTGTTGAGTGAGGAAATCATCGTAGTGATATCGCTGACTAACCCCGTGCGATCATCACCCGACAAACGAATCCCTGCCATAAACTGCTCTTTGAAATCCCCTGCCCACGCAACTTCCATCAGGCGTGGATGTGCATTTTCTAAAAAACCTTTAACATTCTTGCATTGCTTACGGTGAATTTTAATACCATTACCAATCGTAACAATACCGACTATGTCATCGCCGGGTACAGGGTTACAACATCGTGCGTAAGAATACATCACCGGTGTTTTACCACCTTCTTCGACGATACGAATACTGTTTTGCTGTTCGGTACGTGCGCGGTTGACAAATTTCTCGAAATGCTTTGATTCTATTTTATCAGGTTCGGGTTCGGGAGCAGGTGGTTCCTTAGGTTTGAGATATTTATCGATTGCCGCCTTACCTGCGACATCGACATCGAGCAAACCTGTTGCAAGGGCAAAAAGAAAATCTCCCTTGTGTTGAAATCGCAAACTATGTGCAAAACGGTCAAGTTCGTCTTCATTGATGTGTAAATCAATGCGCTTGACTTTACGATCCCAAATTTCTCGCCCTTCTAATACCTTCGCACGGCGATCTTCATTCAAAAACTTTCGAATTGCCGACTTGGCTTTGTGTGTTACGACAAAACGCTCCCAATCTTTACTTGGCGATTGATTTTTCGAGGTTAAAATTTCCACCTGATCGCCGCTCTGCAAGACATAGTTGAGCGGAACGATTTTCCCATTGACTTTTGCACCGATGGTGTGATACCCAACTCGACTGTGTATGTCAAAAGCAAAATCAATCGGTGTCGCATCTTTTGGAAGAATACGCAAATCACCCTTAGGCGTAAAGACATAAATCTCTTCCTGAAAAAGATTCAACTTGAAACTCTCGATAAGCTGCTCCGGTGCTTCATCGCCGGCACTATCGAAAATATCGCGCACCCAATTTGCCCATTCTTCGAGCTCTCGATCCTCAACATAGGTATTGGTTACATGCTCCTTATACCGAAAGTGTGCAGCAAGACCCAACTCGGAAATCTCGTGCATTTTGCGAGTACGAATTTGCACCTCAACTTTCTTACCATCAGGACCAATGACCGTAGTATGAAGCGATTGATAACCATTTTTTTTCGGCACAGAAATATAGTTTTTGAATCGCTCGGGCACCGGTGTATAGATATCCGAAATAATACCATACGCCACAAAGCAATCATTGACATTCTCCGTATCAAGGATAATTCGCACGGCAAAAAGATCGTACACATCATCGAGCGATTTACCACGCGACACCATCTTATTGTAAATCGAATACATGTGCTTGGCACGACTTGAAATCTCAAATCGAAATCCTTCTTTCACCAAACGCTCCTGTATCGGCTTAGCAAAATCTTCTACATAAGTGTTGCGTTCATCACGCTTGAGATTTAGTGCTTTTTTAATTTCATCGAATGCTTCACGATTCAAATATTTGAATGCCAAATCTTCAAGTTCCCATTTGATATTCCCAAAACCCAAACGATGGGCAAACGGCGAGTAAATATCAAGTGTTTCGCGAGCAATACGCTTTTGCTTTTCGGGTGTCATGTGCTGAAGTGTACGCATATTGTGCAAGCGATCAGCAAACTTGACAAGCATCACACGCACATCGCTTACCATCGAGAGCAGAAGTTTACGATAGCTCGCGGCTTGACGAATTTCGCGTGTTTCAAAAGCACCGGAAATTTTTGTGACTCCATCAACGATAGCCGCAACATCACTGCCGAAAAGATCCCCTATATCGTGCAGAGTATATTCAGTGTCTTCTGCTACATCGTGCAAAAGTGCGGCAATGACCGATGCTTCATCAAGAGGCGTTTCGCGTACCAGCAATGTTGCCACAGCAAGCGGATGCGTATAATATGGTTCGCCCGAAGCACGTAAATCCTTTCCATGCGCCCGTACGCAGAAATACACGGCACGCCGAATCCGCTCTTCGTCGAAACGCTTCAAACCCATACGGCATGCTGCAATCAGATCTGCCAATAGTGCTTCGACTTTTGGATCAACTTCATCAGTAAAGGAATCTTGTGGTATGGTATCGGATGAGATTGTACCATGATCAACAGAAGTGATACACGACACATCTGGTTCGCCAACGGCAATCGGCGTAGGTGTTTGCTCCTGCGTTGGCATGTGTTCGTCTTTAGATATTTCTTGGAGTGCCATGATTGTTTCTCGTCTTACTGGATATTGCGCTATATCTTTCTTAACAATCTTTGTGCCATCTGCATAGCACCATGGGAATATCACCATCGTTCAAGAATGACTACCGAACATTGTTTATCAACACACGATGTATTCTTAACGCCATGCCCTCCCCTACTTTTTCACAAATGCTTCTACGTTTCTCTGCAACTTGCATATCAACAATGCTCGATTATGTGTTGCTCATCGTGAGTGTTCATGGCTGTTTGCACTTGTTTGTGCAGGATTTGGCTTATGTAACAAGTATGACTGAAAATGGTAATTTTTACACAAAAATTCAAGGGAAATCCTCTGTATCCGTAGTAGTACTTAAAGAGAAGTTTGGAAATTCTCAAAAAGATGCCGTATTTGGTTTCCACATGTGCGTCTTCTCTGTTTATTTGTTTTTCACGTCAATCTATGGCACTAACAATTCGCCCGCAAAACAATGATGAAACACCACCTCAAAAAGCAGTGGTGATTCGCACGATCTTCGATGAAATCGCTGAGATGGGGGAATTACAAAACTTTATTCAAGGCTATCTCAAAGAGCGCTTTGATCAAGATGATTCTTTTCGCCGTGAAATGATTGATACGCTTGCTGATTCTGCACCCAACCCAACAGAAATCGTTGAGCACTATGTTCTGACCCGCTTGCATGATGCCCTGCAAAACTTTATCACACAAGCACAGTCTGCTCCTCTTCCACGTTAATGTTCTGATACCGTATGTCAACGAATGCTTCTCTTCCGTCGAATACTTCTCTATCATCCACAACCGACTCTGCACCGCGCTCGCTAAGCACGGAAATTGATGTTTTGGTTGAGCAGATACGTTCGCAAGCGGGCATGTATGTACAACTCATGATACAGTTGCGCGATACCGCAGAACGTATTGAACAAGACCGCATCAAGGTTGAAGAAGCATATCGCCAACTTCGCGCCGAGTCGAAACGCAGTATTGCCGATATCGAAAAATCTGCTCATGCGACTATGAATTCTGTTACAGAACATGCCCAGCAAATCGAGTCGCTCTATGGTGGATTGAAATCCATTCAGGAATTCCACCAAAAAACGAAAAATGAAAGCATCATTGCCGAAGAATATCGCAAACGCTTAGAAGCAATGCTCGTTGATACCGATGCCAAAGTCAAAAAAATGTATGATGAAATTGTTCCTGTCATCGAACAAAAACTTGGACAGCAGATTTATGCCATGCGCGAGCAATTACGCGGACAAGAAAATAAACTTGGCGACATCATGGAGGCACAACGCCGAGGATTTACGCGGTTAGAGGAAGAGGTTGATAATTTCAAAAGCAAAATCCCGGAAACCAGCTTAATCGTTAAACAAACAAATCGACGTATTGCAGAGATTGTAGAAGAGAGCTACAAAACAGTAGAACAACAAGTTGCCAAAATTAATGATGACCTTGAAAAAGCAAAAGCCGAAGTCATGAAACAAAGCACCCTACTCGGTAGCGATGGTCATCAATCCGGACTACAAAAAAAGATCGATGTTCTCGAAACCAAAACCTATAAACTGGAACAACAAGTCAAGCAGTTTGATGCTGGAAGCAAGCGAGCGACCATGATTGCCATAGGTGTTGGGGTAGCAGGCATTATCTTGTCACTCAGTTTAATTTTTGCAATGAAATAAGCTTTTCAATAGCCTTAGATTTCAACACTTCTTGTATTTCTCTGACTGATTATATTTTAGAAGAAGGTTTTTTATAATGCACTTCCACTTCAAGCATTTTTCCGAGCTTACTCTTGACGAACTGTATGCAATTCTTGCTGCTCGCCAAGAAGTCTTTATCGTAGAGCAAAACTGCCCGTATCTCGATGCTGATGGCTACGACAACAAAGCCCACCATTTATGGAGTGTGTTGCCTAATCATAATCCCGATGATAGCACTGCGATTGGAGCATATATGCGTATTTTCGCGCCCGACATTAAGTATGTTGGTGAATCATCGTTAGGGCGGATTATTTCGACTGCTAAAGCCCGAGGTACGGGTGCAGGACGCCGATTGGTACAAGAAGGCATTGCTCATTGTCAACGCATGTATCCGCATGTTTCTATTCGTATTGGTGCACAGCAATACCTTGAACAATTCTATGGTTCCTTTGGCTTTGTTACAGTCAGCGAACCCTATATGGAAGATGGTATTCCGCATATCGAAATGGTACTTGCCCGACCTACTCCGTAATGGTTCGCAATAACATACTCATGATATCTTTTCATTCCTTTTTATACAGTACTTCATGAAAAACTTTACTGTTGGTTTAGTGCAAATGGGATTTGGCACAGACCCCGATGAGAATACCCGCCGCGCCGTTGAGAAAGTTGGTGAAGCCGCAAGCAAAGGCGCACAGATTATATGCCTCCCCGAAATGTATCGAACACCATACTTTTGCCAGCATGAGGACTTTGCTATGTTCGACCTGTCGGAAACTGTTCCCGGTCCATCAAGCGAAGCATTCTCTATAGCGGCAAAAAATCATAATGTAGCAGTTATTGTACCCATTTTTGAAAAGCGTGCACCGGGAGTATATCATAATAGCGCTCTCATCTATGATGCCGATGGAACATTACTTGGTATTTATCGAAAAATGCATATTCCCGATGATCCTGCATTTTATGAGAAATACTATTTCACACCCGGCGATTTAGGCTTCCGTGCGTTTACAACCAAGCATGGTCGCATTTCTACACTTATCTGCTGGGATCAGTGGTATCCCGAAGGTGCACGGCTTTCTGCTTTGCGTGGTGCGGCATGTCTTTTTTATCCCACAGCAATTGGCTGGCATCCCGATGAGCGCGAGCGATTTGGCACAGCACAACATGATTCATGGCGTACGATTCAGCGTAGTCATGCTATTGCGAATGGTGTCTATGTAGCATCCGTCAATCGTGTGGGGCATGAAATCCAACGCGAAGGTGATGCAGGATTAAAATTTTGGGGACAGTCCTTTATCTGTGACCCACAGGGCGTGGTGCTTGCCGAAGCAAGTATTGACGAAGAAGAAATCTTGATTGCCGATATTGACATGCGGCACTTAGAAACAATTCGCCGCAACTGGCCCTTCCTCCGTGATCGGCGCATCGATGCGTATGGCGATATTACCAAACGCTTTATCGAAGAGTAAGCAAGACGGAACCTTTTGCGCACCGGACATCACAAGAAATAGTATGATGCCCTTCGTTCATAAAGCCGTATTTTTGTTGTGAACCGTAGAAAGATAGCCCGCTGTGTATGATAACCTCATGTGCAGTGGGCTTTCGATTTATAGTCGGTTGTTCATCCCACCGACACGAGACAATGCCTCATTGATATGCCGATACACACCATGCCCATGCACAGCAAACTGCGCAAAATATCCCGTGTACCACTGACATACACTTGCCCCTGCCTGTTGCGCAGTGCGTACATCCTCTGCTATTGCAATGCCACCCGTACTGATGACATGAAATTCCCGATCATGACGTAGAGTGCGGCAATACTCTGCGGCATGGTGCACACAAGCAAGTGCATCTCCTTTCACTACTTCGCCCGATACACCGCCACCAAATGTTTGCGTAAAGTAATCATACAACCGACGTTCGCTATGGTGAATCCGCTCTGCATGATGTACATAGCGCGTTGAAGTATTGCCGAAATTCACACCATCATATCCAAGGGTGTTTAAAATATCCATGAGTGGTGCGATTTGCTCTTGCTGGGTATCGCTAGAATACTTCACAATAATCGGTAGTCGCTGTGTACGCTTGCGGAGAGCATGTTCGGCAAGAAACTCCAACCGTTCCACCATTGCATCCCAGCTTTTGTGTTCATCGGAGTGCGACGTATTGGGGCAACTTTCGTTGAGTTCGATAAAATCAACTCGAGCGGAGGCATACATTTGTATTGCTTCGACTAATTCCTCTAATGCCGCTCGACCACTTGACTCCGGTGCCGCCATGATGCTGACACCTATGGGAAAATCGTTGTACCGAGGTAATCCCGAAAGTCGTTTGGCAACCTCAGCATGACCCGCATTCGGCAAACCCAACCAATTCGATGCTGAGCGCGAACGCGGGTACGGTGCAAAAGGTTTTGCAATGCCTGCTTTGCTATTGCCTGTGCGCGGGTATGTGGTGGTGGTTCCTGCCAAATATGCCCCTGCTCCTTGGCGATAGACCATGTCGTACCCCTCGCCATTTTTGAATATCCCTGCGGCATTAAAGAGTGACGAACGGAAGCGTAATCCCCACAGCTCTGTTGCGAGTTCTTGAGGCGTTGTGTCGTGTGGTTGTGCATCAGCAAAAAATTGCTCTAAAAAAAAGTTACGCCCCTGCGAATACAATTGTACCGCGGTATGAGGCGGTAAAAGCGCGACGAATGGACGCATAAGATGATCAGCGCGTGCGAGAAATTCAGCAAGAGTCATAGCGTGTTGTTGATTGGTGATTGTATATGCCTTACAAAAATTTGAGCATGAGTATCTCGTCCACATACCCCGTATAAGTCTTCAGTGCTTGCGGTTCTCTGCCGTACTCGACAAATCCCATTTTACGGTAGAGCTGGTATGCGGGTGAGGTTGGTGGCGATACTGTCAGAAGAATTTGCTCGCATCGTGCATCCTCTTTGGCAATGGTCGTTAACATATCAAGTAGTTTGACAGCAATGCCTTGCCCACGTGCCGAGAGCGCAACATACATACCAAAAAGTCGCGCTTTGTGGCTTCGCTTGATAAATTGCTGTTGCACTTGCAAACTCACCATACCGAGTATCCGATGATCTTCTTCAGCAAATGCGCCTAGAACAAATTGTGTAGGGTATTGCAAATACTGTTGAAAAAACTGCTCCTTATTCAGGGTAGATATTTTCTGATACTCATCATAACTTGAACTAAACGAGTCCGAATCTGTCCGCAATGCCTCCTCACGCAAACGCACATATTCGAGAAAATCATTCTCGTCCAATGGTCGGACATAATATGGTGTGTGAATATTCATGGCATTCCCCTTTTTCCCATGCTGAAAAAAATGTATTCTCCACAAAACTACGCATTCCAAAATTGTCGATCGAGCGAACGGTATTGAATTGCCTCACTGATATGTTGAGGTTGAATATGTTCACGATCGGCAAGATCGGCAATCGTACGTGCCACTTTGAGAATACGATCAAAAGCACGTGCTGACAATCCTAATTTCGTCATTGCCATTTTCATGAGTGCTTGACCTTGTTCGTCAAGAATACAGAACTTTTTCAAATCTGCTGAAGTCATATCAGCGTTTTTGTGAACGCCTTTACGTTTTGCAAAACGGTGCTTTTGAATCTCACGAGCGCGTACAACACGCTCGCGCACAGTATTGGATGATTCCCCTTGCTTTGTATCTGTAAGATCTTGATACTTTACTGATGCTACATCCACATGAATATCAATACGATCCAGCAAAGGTCCTGAAATTTTCGCCATATAGCGTTGAATGTGCTGTGGCGAGCAGACACATTCTTGGATAGTCGAACCAAAGTGCCCACACGGACAAGGATTCATCGAACATACCAGCATGAAATTTGCGGGATATTCGACGGTCATTTTTGTTCGAGAAATTGCGATACGTCTATCCTCCAACGGTTGGCGTAACACTTCAAGAACATTTCGTGCAAATTCCGGCAATTCATCTAAAAAGAGTACGCCATGATGCGCCAGCGAAATCTCGCCCGGGCGCACTACGCCAACACCGCCACCCACAAGTGCCGCATCAGAAATCGTATGATGCGGTGCACGATAGGGGCGTACTGATACCAAACCCACACCACCGGGTAATACACCTGCAACAGAATGAATTTTCGTCGTTTCGAGTGCTTCGTCAATTGTAAGTGGCGGTAAAATACCTGCAAGACGCTTAGCAAGCATCGTTTTACCCGAACCCGGTGGACCTACCATGATGATATTATGACCACCTGCCGCGGCAACCTCCATTGCCCGTTTGACATTTTCCTGTCCTTTCACATCGGCAAGATCAGGAATCATCGTTGTTTCGGTATGAAAGAGTTGATTGGCATCTACCACACGTGGAGAAATAACACGCTCGGCAGAACAGTACTCAACGGCTTCCCTCAGAGACTGTACCGGAATCACTGCAACACCTTCGACCATCGCGGCTTCATTCGCATTGGCTTCGGGTAGAATAATCGTCGTGCATCCTTCGTGCTTTGCCTGCATAGCAATTGCCAGCGCACCATGCACCGGACGGACTGTACCATCGAGTGCCAATTCACCAAGAAGCAATGTACTCTCGGGAATAGTGTCCACCTGACCAAGTGAAGCAAGCAATGCAAGAGCAATCGGTAAATCAAACGCACTGCCTTCTTTACGAATGTCCGCCGGAGCAAGGTTAACCGTAATGCGTTTGGGAGGAAAGGCAAAGTTTGAATTTTTAATTGCCGCCGACACACGCTCGCGAGATTCACGTACTGCAGAATCAGGCAATCCTACCACCGCAAAACCCGGAATGCCATTTTCAACATGGGTTTCAATTTCTACCACAAACGCATTCACACCAAACGTTGCCGCCGAACGTACACGCGAAAACATTGCCATATCATGTCAAAAAAAACGAGCGAAAAAAACTTTTTTCGATACATTGAGTACACATAGAAACGTGTACTGATCGAAACATTCAACTGTACACGTAAGTTACTCACCTCACTCACAACTCACAACTTGGAGGATATATGTTTCTTGGTCTGCGTACCGTAATTTATCAAGTTTCTAATTTGGTAGAAGCAACTGCGTGGTACACCAAAGTTCTTGGTGTTGCACCCTATTTTAATGAACCATACTATGTTGGCTTTCATGTTGGTGGTTTTGAGCTTGGCTTACAAGCAGATTCTCCATCCTCTACACCGGTTGCAAATCAAATTGCCTACTGGGGTGTGGATGAAAATATCGAAGCTGTCTATGCGCATTTACTTGCTTGTGGTGCAACACCACGCGAACATGATCCTGCCAACACCGATAATGCTGCAATCTCGGATGTCGGCGGTGGCATCCGCGTAGCAGAAGTCCGTGATCCTTTTGGAAATATCTTCGCTATCTTGTTCACTCCGCATTTTGGCGCATAAGTCTTTATGGCAATTACTCTGCAACACTTTACTCCGCAGTATCAACAACAAGTACAAGATTTCGTGCTTGGCATTCAGAATGGTGAATTCCATTTGGGCTTGACCGTTCACGATCAGCCCGACCTACCAAATCTACAAGCATTCTACCAAGAGCGTGGCGGGCAGTTTTGGATTGCTCTTGACGAAGACGATACGGTTGTCGCCACCATTGCAGTAGAATTGCTTCCACGCCACAATGCTGTGCTTCGCAAAATGTTTGTCGCACCCCACCTGCGCGGCAAGAAAACAATCAACAACAAAGAACTCAATATCGCTCAGACACTCTTCAATGCTGTTCTTGACTTTGCACGCGAACATAATGTGAGCGATCTGTGGCTCGACACTCCGCATCAAGCGCAAGCCGCACACCGCTTTTATGTGCGTAATGGCTTTGTGCACGTTAATGCAGAGGCAATTCCCCATGAATTTCGTTTGCCGAATATTGCTCTGTCGAAAATACATTTGTATCGCTTGAGTCTTTAATTCTCATATACTCTTTCATCAAACACTCTTTTCCTATGATTGGGTCTCTTCTTACGCCCGGTGCACCTACGATGCTTGGCATTCTTGGTGGCGGGCAATTAGCCAAAATGCTTGCTCAAACCGCGTACCGCATGGGTTTGCACATTGCTGTTATCGAGCATGGTGAAAATTCACCCGCCGGCTTGATGACGAAGCATGAGTTTTCGCAAGGATGGAATCATGAAGGGGACTTGGAGAATTTTATCACATGCGTTGATATCATCACCTTGGAAAATGAGTTTATCGATCCTGCTATCTTAGATCGCATTGCCGAGCGCAGACCGGTTTTTCCATCGCCCGATACGATGCGCTTAGTCCAAGATAAATTCATTCAAAAAGAAACCATGCAGAAAGCAGGCATCCCAACACCTCGATTTTGCGCGGTAGACAAGGAAACCGATGCGTATGATTTTGCTGAAAGCGTTGGTTACCCTATCGTCATCAAAACACGAAAATTTGGTTATGATGGTTATGGCAACATGACAGCAAAACGTCGCAACGAAGCATATCGCGCATGGATGCGATGGGGCAACTATGAGGGTAATGATCCTGATCAGGTTCGCCCCATCATGGCAGAAGAATTTGTTGATTTCACGCATGAACTTGCCGTCATGGTTGCTCGCAATCGGCGTGGTGAACTTGCCATCTATCCTTGTGTTGAAACGATTCAAAAAGATCATATCTGCCACACCGTGATTGCTCCTGCGCGCCTCGATGAAAGCATTCGCAAGCGTGCGCAAGATATTGCCGTATCGGCGGTCGAAGCAGTGCAAGGCGTGGGTGGCTTTGGTGTCGAAATGTTTTTGCGATCTGATGGCACATTGCTGTACAATGAAATTGCCCCACGCCCTCATAATTCCGGTCATTACACGATTGAGGGTTGTCATACTTCGCAATTTGAAAACTGTATTCGTGCTGTGTTGAATTTGCCACTTGGCTCTGCCGAACAGCGCACACCGGTGGCAGTGATGATGAATCTTCTCGGTGAGCGCAGTGGTCCGGGCATACCGGACAGCGTGGTTGCCATGATGCAATCACCTCATGCACAATTACACTTGTATGGCAAGAAAGATTCTCGCAAAGGACGTAAAATGGGACATCTCACGGTCATCGGCAATGACATCGACACCACCCTTGCCGAAGCACAACGCGCAGTCGATGATCTTGTGTGGTGACTGCTTTCGTGTGCCAAACTATGGCGAAGATGTGTAGAAACCAAGATTTCAAGAGCTTCCCAACAACTTTCATTTTTTTGGCACAGGAAGAACACAATACTGTCGCACGACTTCGAGGATAGCCGTGTGATACGCAAACACCGTAGCGAGATCTTCTTTGTACGAACAGCAGTCAGTATTACTGAGTACAATGACGCTTGTGCGTACAGCAGGAAAGTAAAAATTCATCGAAGCAAAACCCGGTGCAAAGCCCGTATTGCCTAATCGCACCACTTGATTGGTCGAATCAATTGTAATGCCATAGCTGTATTCCGTTTTGCCGAAAAGCGGATGCTGGCGCGTTGCATTGGGCTTCGTAGTCGTGAGAAGTTGCATCATTCGTGGCGAGAGTAATTGCCCGCTATACAATACCCGATTCCATCGAGCTAAATCCCGTGCAGTTGAGATAAATGAACCTGCTGCAGGATAATTTTCTAAACTCGCTTGTTCCTGTTGAAATGTACCGGTACTGTCACGAGTGTAACCTTGCACTAAGTTCTTATACTGCTTCACAGCAGGATGAAATGTCTGCGTCATGCCACAAAGTCGAAAAAGTTCTTGCGCACAGTCCGCAAAGGATTTCCCTGATGTTGCAGATACGATGCGCGACAACAATTCATAGCCACGTTGTGAGTAGGCGAAGCGCGTTCCTGCCGGAAAAGAAGACGGCTCTGTCAGCGATGTAATGCCATGTGTATGCGTCAATAAATGATGTGCAGTAATCGTATCTGCCCATGCTTGTTGCAATTCCGGCAAATACTGACGAATCGGCGCGAAGAGATCTAATCGCTTACTCTCCACTTCTCGAAGTACCAACACACCGGTGAATTGCTTGCTAATTGACCCTACCACAAATTGACTTGTAGACGAGAAGGGCGTTTTCGTAACATTCCGCGCATACCCTTGCGATGCGGCATAGAGCGTAGTCGTGTCTTGTTGAATGAGCACCAATCCCGAAAAAGGGTATGGAGCATTGGAATTGTGAAGAATGCGATACAGAGCTTCTGTAAAGGTAGGTTTTGCTTGTGTGTACGCATTCTGTGGTTGTGCGATGTTCCACACAACGAAGAGAATGACAACAGAAAAAAAATTCTTCACGATATGTCCTTGGATGAATGATGTTCACCGCGAAACATTTGTACTAGATGCAATGCTAATGCGGTAGGTGATGCAATACCGGCGCGTGCCTTCTCTTCGTAGTCCTCATAATGATGAGCAATCGCAGGATGTTCAAAAAATTGTTGATGGAGTAGTGCGGTCAGCGCATCGCGCATCCAATAACCGGCTTGCTCTGTGCGTAGACGAGCAATATCATCTGCACATGTTTGGCGAAATTGTTCACATATCGCCCACACATCGCTGATACCCTGATTCTCTGTTGCGCTGGCAAGGACCACCGGTGCCTCCCAAGCTGGATATTTTGGTGTCAGCAAATGTAATCCTGCCTGCAATCGGCGCTGAGTAAGCAATGATTGTTCGCGGTGAATGTCTGCTTTATTAACGACAATAGCATCGCACATTTCCATAATACCACGCTTGATACCTTGCAACTCATCGCCGGCATTGGTAAGCATAATTGCCAAGAAAAAATCGGTGAGTCGTGCCACCGCTGTTTCAGATTGCCCAACGCCTACCGTTTCAACAATCACAACATCATAGCCCGCCGCTTCGCACAGAAGCATGGTTTCGCGGGTTTTGCGGGCAGTGCCACCGAGCGTCCCGCCCGAAGCAGAAGGACGAATAAAGGCATTCTCTTCGCGGGCAAGCAGAAGCATCCGTGTTTTATCGCCGAGAATAGCACCACCCGTTCGCTCTGAACTGGGGTCAATTGCAAGCACGGCGACTTTTAACCCGAGCGAGCAGAGGTATAATCCCAATGCTTCGATGAAGGTACTTTTACCTGCACCGGGAACGCCGGTAATGCCCAAACGAAATGCGCGTCCCGTTTGCGGAAGCACAGATTCGATGAGCAGTTGCGCTTGGCGAATATCTTCAGAACGTGTGCTTTCCACGAGTGAAATTGCCTTCGCCAACAAGCGACGATTCCCCATGCGAACACCGTTCTGCAATGTTTCGAGTGAAAGTGTTCGTGCCATGCTATGATACTTGAGAAGAAGATTTACCAAGAAGATGTCGCGCATACTGCCATGTATCGGGTATTGCACGCCCAAGATCCGTGATGCGTAGGGGGACATGTTGTTGCAGAGCATACCAACAGATCATACCCTGCACAGCCATGTAGGTGCCATAGCCAAGCGGAACAAGCGTTGCATTGTGCGTAAGTCCGATAGCGCACAGCATGATCGCACCCGCGCCACCACCCCACCACACCGAGCGCAGAACAGCGCGACTTTGCCCAATACCGCTCAATGCCCCACCAAGCATAGTCAGTGGCAAAAAAGGAGCAATCCATGTTAGCACTACGAAATGGTGAATCGCACCTTCGTAATGCACAGGCAAGACCCATCGCAACACCATTGCCGTCATCCCCCAAAAAGAAGAAAGCGCAATACCTGCAAAACCCAAGATTAAAAATGACAATGCTTTTGATAGCACCGATGCTAATTCATCAAGACGATGTTCAGCATATAAGCGTGTTGCTATCGGATAGAGAATTCCGGCAATCGCATCGGTGATATCCGTGCAGACACGAAAGAGTGTTTTCGCACTATTGTATAAGCCCACCACTCCAACACCAAAAAAGAATTGTACAGCATACACATCGAGTTGGCGGACACCATTATGGACAACACCAATGATTGTTTGATCGGCTCCAAAGCGGGTAAAATCACGCTTGTTGAAACCTGCATCAATCCGCCATTGCCATGAAGAGCGCGTGAACCATGCAGAAGACAATGACGATGCGCCATGCCCACAGATGGTAATCCACGCAAGATGTTCAAAAGAAGTCAGCATGTTTTGTCCGAGGAAGATCACCGTCAAGATCGTCATCGTGCCATAGTATGCAGTGTTCACCCAAAAGACTTCTTTCATTTGAATATCACGATACAACAGGCGAAGACCCACGACACGCACGCATCCGGCAAGAAGAAGAATTGGCACATAGCGCACTGCAACCACAACAGCATCGGCGAGCATTACTGCGCCACTGCCAATCACACTCAGTGCAAGAGCAAGTATAATGACACTGACGACTATTTTTCCATGCCATTGCACGCTCATTGCTACCGCCGAACCTCGTTGCGCGCCCGTGCCGAAGCGGATAATTCCCTGCAATGCAAAGCTATCGCTGATCGCAAAAACATACAGCACCAAGCCATTCAGCAAAGCAAATCTGCCGAACTCCTCTGCCGGTAGTGTGCGAAACTGTATGATCTGCACAAAGCCATAGACAATGGCAAGGAGCTTATCAGCACCCGTCCATGAAAGTTTGGCAATGTGTTCTTGAATACGCATACAGTTTTTACAACTCGAAAATCATTCAAATAAAATGACACGATTACCACACAAGAAGACACGCTCTTGCAAGACAAGATTGAGTGCGCGAGCAAGCACGGTTTTCTCGACATCACGACCGCGTTGTGCCATGTCGTTGGGGCTGTGCGTATGATCGACCGGTATCACGCTCTGTGCGATGATGGGTCCTTCGTCAAGATCATTCGTAACAAAATGCGCTGTCGCACCAATAATCTTGACACCCCGCTGATATGCTTGCTTGTAGGGCTGTGCGCCAATAAATGCCGGCAAAAATGAATGATGGATATTGATAATTCTACGTTCGTATCGCTCGACAAAACGAGGTGAAAGAATACGCATATACTTTGCAAGTACAATGTAATCCGGTTGATACGCATCAATACAAGCAATCATTTGTTCTTCTTGTTCATCACGTGAAATCCCCTCATGTGAAACACAATGAAAAGGAATGCTGAATTGTTCCGTCAGTGCTTGCAGGGTTGTATAATTCCCCGCTACAGCACATATCTCAGCTTGTAAATCACCGAAAGCATGGCGCAAGAGCAATTCCCCTAAACAGTGATATTCTTTCGTTACCAAGATCATCACGCGAGTTTTGCGTGGCGCACTGAAAAGAATACCTGCATCCATCGGGAGAACGGCGCGAAGCTCTTCGGTGAGTGTATGTTGCAGAGATATGATATCAGCATCGACAGGTACAGAGCCATGCTCGCCGCGCACCATCTCAAATTCCGTGCGCATGAAGAATTGTGCTGTATCGGCAGAGACGAATTCATGATTCGAAATGATATTCAAATCGTGGCGCGCCAAGACACCTGTAATGCCATGCACAAGCCCCGTGCGGTCGCTACACATAATGCGAAGTGTTGTCATACTTTGTTGTGTTATGAATGTATTGTTGAATTGTGGTTTGCGTGATGGGAACATATCATGCACTCAAGAGTGGAGTACAAGACCATTAAAATCGTTCTAACTTAAAGGATTCACCCAAATAGCGTCTGCGAACATCTTCGTTAGACGCAATCTCTTCAGCAGTGCCGGAGTAGAAAACTTGACCATCGATCAGGATATATGCGCGGTCGGTAATCGAAAGTGTTTCATGCACATTGTGGTCGGTAATCAGAACACCATAGCCACGATCACGGAGCTTATTGATAATCGACATAATATCTTCGACTGCTATCGGATCAATCCCCGCAAAGGGTTCATCAAGCAAAATAAATTTCGGATTTGCCGCAAGTGTGCGTGCAATTTCACAGCGTCTGCGTTCGCCGCCCGACAGCATAAAACCTTTGCTCTTGCGAATATGCGTGATATTAAAATCGGTGAGTAATTCTTCCAATCGCTCTTTGCGTTGTGCTTTGTTGATGGGTTGTAATTCCAAAATTGCCATGATATTATCTTCCACCGACATGCGCCGAAAGACTGATGGTTCCTGTGGCAAATATCCAATACCAAGCCGTGCTCGCTTAAACATTGGCAAAGGTGTAATCTCGGTATCATCGAAATAGACCGCACCAATGCTGGGTTTAATCAAACCCACAATCATGTAGAATGATGTTGTTTTGCCTGCACCATTCGGACCAAGCAAACCAACGACTTCGCCTTGTTTGACCGATAGAGTAACATCGCGCACGACTGTGCGACTTTTATAAACTTTCACTAATTGCGATGTTCGTAATTCGGATACCATGAAAAAGAGAACGAATGAAACAACTGATTACCATCGCACATCTGCTTGAAAGGAAATGCGCCGCTCGACATTGCCGGAGAATGCTGTGAGGTCGCTTCCCAGCGATGATGCGCCGACACGCGCGCTCACAAAACCATTAGCATACAGGTCAATCCACGCATTCGGCGAGTACTGCACCATGAGCATCATGCGACCACCACGCCCTTGAAAGACGGGGCTGACAAGCGTACCCGGAATACTCGACTCAAATGCCCAAATCGCAGAATCAAAACTTCCCGTGCTGTACCACAGCAAGCGTGATGTGATGCGAAATTGCCCAATCCCAGCCATATCGCCAAGCGTCCATTGTGCATCGCCGAACCACAACATACCTGCTTCGGGCATACTATTACCGCCTAAATTTCGATAGACGGTTTCGATGCGCGTTCGCAAGCGTAGAGCATCGCTCATGGTGTGTTGAATTTCTGCGCGAAATGTCCAACGAGTATTCAAGAATTCGTCATACACCGGCACCCGCGATGAACCGATCCGCGCAAAATCATTGCCGGTGGTCAAGCGTGTGCGGAATGCCCACAAAGTCTGTGGCGAGCTGTGCCATTGCAATTCGGAAAACACATCTATATCGCGCTCATGATTATCGATTGGTGAATTTGGGCTTGTTGAAGAAAAGATATCCATGTACGAGTACACGCGCACTGTCCGCGACAAACGGTGGCTCCACCCTGCATAGAACCCTATCTCATCCGTTGGACGTGATGACTGTCCGAAATTAATACCAAAGGGTGCGCGAAATGCCGAAGGAAATGCCCGTACACCTACCATCCATTCGTTGTTAGCAGAACGTGTGGTTGCACTCATACGACCACCGATATTACTGTTACCATCTTTAGCAAACTCACCGGCAAGAAACCAATCATTTAATTGATATGTCGCAAACAGCGATGTAAAGAATGCGCTCTGCCCTTCGATAGCGGAAGAAGACGTACTAATCGAAGGATAATCGTAATTGATCGAAAATACCGTAGCACCAACTATGAAACGATTGTACTCATATTTCAGCGTTGTACCCAATGCACGTTCGGCTAGTGCATTGCGACGCTCAAGTTCCGTATCGGTGCGATAAAGCCCTTCTGTATAAAATGAAGTAATAACTTTTTTTGCGGTATCAATGCGACCTGCACGCGGATAAAACGAACCCCATCCAAGTAACACTAGATTGCTCCCATCATCAAAAGTAAGTCGGTGTTGCAATGCCGCGCCACGAAATACTTGCCCCGTCAGTACTGAACGATTCAGCATAGCATCAACCCCGAATTGCATGGCGGGCGATATAACATCAACGCCTTTACCGGGTGCGCTCGCCTGCCACACGATACTGCCCAAACCCGACAGCACCGAATAATCACCAACTGTCAGCTTCGTATGTTGCTCGGTACCGAATGTTAATTCAACACCACCGGTTACATAGTCGGCATAACTTTGTTCACCCGGATCTTTATCCGTCAGCAAAGTTGCTCTAAGACCTGTTGTACCAACCTGTGTACGCATATCAAGTCGCTGATAAAACTCATGTTGATTCCCTACAAACCGACCTGTTTCTGTACCACGTAAAGTATTCAAACGATGCACACTGCGTGCGCGATAGAGAAATTCCATCGATGATGGCGTACTGGACTGTCTGCGTGCACTGCTTCTTTTCGGCGATGATGCAGGGAGCATCGTGCAGTTCATGAGTACGAGATATTGCACTTCATCAAGCTGCAAGGAATCTCGAATATCATCAAGCGTCATATCGGCATTTCTTCGAGCCAGTGCCGTAATGCGTCGTGCAATCGGCAAGGTTAAACCGGGCAATTCTGCCAATTGTGCCGAACGCACACGTCGAAGATTCAGTGGCTGGGCGGCGTATAATTCCAACACATCTAACTGTGGTGTAATGCCGGTGCGCTGTGCAAGCAATTCAAAGAGCAATTCAAGGTTGCGCACATCGCCTTTCTGCGATTCAACACTTTGTGCCATCATATCCGACACAAAACAAAAGTGCATGACACAAAGACATGCACTCCACAACAATACATTCTGTTTCACCATCATGATCAATCGTTGTTACCTAACATGAAACGTACACACAATAACTCTTCGGCATCAATCTTTGCCTACAAAAACACTCTACCATGCATCAATTATGCGCCCATGATTTTGCCCCACATCCACGTAAAGCCGCCAACTAATATTGCATTCAATAACAAGATGACAAAACCATAGATTATCCCTTGTTTTGCGGTCAAGCGTGCATGGATTCCGCACACCATACCAACAACAAGATATTCCCAAATGGAGAAAACATTGAACATTGAAGCACTTAAATACAATGCACCATGCTCTGTCGCATCAATGAATGCCGCAGGTGATGGTACGGCATGAATTGTATTCATAAAAAATTGCCCCAAGCACATGAGTATCGTACCAACCGCCGAAATTGTTGTTCCATAACTTGTTAAGCCGATAATCACACTCGTTGGGGGCGGCTCCGATTGAAAGAGGCGAATCATAACCCATAAAAATAATCCCATCAAGGCGATGGAAATGAGCGACTTCGCAAAACCACCACCAATCGCACGTACAATACTAAAATCGCCGCCTTTTTTCATGTCTTCCGAAATCTCTTCGATTTTTGATTCGGGAACATTCTTTGCACGAAGTACTTTTTCTGTAGGTCGCCACTGCAATTCATAAATCTGCTGGCGTAGAATATCATTAGAACTAATTAAAAACGACACAACAACAACGGCAAGTGTCGAAAGCAATGTTGCAAAAAAGAATGGTCGCATTGGATGCTCTACACGGCGCAGGGCAAGCTCTTGCGGAGACGTAATAATATCTACAAAGCCCGAGAGCCACGAACTTTCTTCTTGATCTTGATCCGAAGAATCCATGATCGGCTCTGTCGGCAATTCTTCATTAGCAGGAAACTGTGTCATAGAACAAGCGAAAAGTGAACAAAAAAGTGAAAAGAAAATACATACTTCCACACTATAGAAATATACTTTATTGTGTCAATAATATGTGAAAGATTCAAGCCATAAAATGCCGAAATGGTATATTGCTGTTCTGTATCAGCGTCATGGTCGTTGCTTATCAAAGAGTAAAGATTCTCTTGGACAACGACTCAAGTAGTAAAATACATCTTTGTTTCACACTTTTTCTTTCATTAACAACGGAGTGATAGTAGATATGACAGCAGTAAAGTTTAATGCTTCGGTCAATCGTATGCTCGGATACATGTGTATTGCGCTATGCGTATGCATGATCAGTTCGACAACAGTAGTAGCACAAAAAAAATCCGACAAACCTGCACCTAAAACAAGTGGCAAAGCGGCAACCGCTAATCCCAATGCCCTCATCACATTCAAAGATTCGCTCAGCTATACCATTGGCATGGATGTAGCACGCAGTATTCGCAGTGGCAATTTGGATTTAGATATTGATAAATTCGTTGCCGGCTTACGCGCAATGATGGCATATGATTCTACTAAAAGAGGCAGTATTAAACCTCTTCTTACCGAAGATCAAGCTCGTGCATGCCTGCAAGCATTTCAAATTCAACGCATGAAAGAACAGTCAGCTATTAACGAACAAAAAGTCAAAGAAGCAAAAGTCGTTGCTGATTCCTTTATGCTTGCCAACAAGCAAAAACCGGGTGTTGTAACACTACCCAGCGGTGTACAGTATCTTTCGCTCAAGAGCGGATCAGGCAAGTCGCCGGCTGACACCAGCGAAGTAACGGTGCACTATGTCGGTAAATTAATCGATGGTACAGTTTTTGACTCTTCGGTCGAACGCAATCAACCTGCAACATTCCGCTTGAATGGTTTGATTGATGCATGGAAAGAAGCACTCCCTAAAATGAAAGTCGGCGACAAATGGGTTCTGTATGTACCACCCGAAAAAGTGTATAAAGAAATGGGCGCACCACCAAAAATTGGTCCGAATGCTGTTCTCATTTTTGAATTAGAACTGCTTGATGTTAAGTAACTTTTTTTTGATCGTTTTTTCTTATCGAATGAACTCTTTTCTCAAATCTCTCGCTGTAGTCTGTGTTGCCCTTGGTTTGGTAGCAGTAACAGCATGTAACAACAATCAAACATCGAATGTTGCTCTCATAAGTTCGGTTGATAGTGCAAGCTATGCTATCGGTATTGACATCGGTAAAAATATCCAGCGCAGTGATGCCGATATCGACCTGAACATCTTGCTTGCCGGCATGAAAGATGGTCTTGCTATCGGTCAGGCACTTGCCAAAGGTGATACCACGAAAAAAGGATTGCTGACCGAAGCGCAGATGCAACAAGTCATGATGAATTTCCAAGTTGCTATTCAACAAAAACAAATGCAAAAAGCTCAAAAACAAGGTGAAGACAACAAACAGCTTGGTCAGGCATTTCTTGCGAAATACAAACAAGAGCAAGGTGTTACAGCACTGCCGAATGGCATCTTGTACAAAGTCATCAAATCCGGTTCAGGTGCAAGCCCCAACGAAAACAGTACCGTTACCGTTCATTACGAAGGTAAATTGGTTGATGGTAAAATCTTCGATAGCTCTTTCCAACGTAATGAGCCTGCGACTTTTCCGCTCGGCAATATGATCCCAGGCTGGAAATCAGTCCTCCCGAAAATGAAAGTTGGCGATACATGGGAATTCGTTTTACCTGATAGTTTGGGATATGGCGCGCAAGGTGCGGGTGGTGCTATTGGACCATATGCCGTACTTATCTTCAAAGTCGAACTGAAAGATGTAAAGTAATCTTTGTACTCCAAGTCTTCAGACGATCATCAGTAGTTATTTCAACCGCTTGTACTTACAACAGTGCAAGCGGTTTTTTTTGGCAGTACTTTCTCTATTACAAGGGTGCAAGCGTTCCCATCTCGCCTTTTCCCAATCGCTTGCGTGCGGCGTGCATTTGCTCGGCAGTGGTCATAACAAAGGGTCCGCCATAGACGATAGGTTCGTTATGAGGTATCCCTGAAGCAAAGATAATATGTGCCGATGTGTCGAGTGCTTGTACTCTTACCGTATTCCCTTCATTCTCGAAAGTTACTAATGCTCGTGCGGAAATAACACGGTCTTGTATTTGCACACCCCCCTCTAAACAATACACAAATGCCATGACATGTGCAGGAAGTTCGAGAATAGTATGTGGGTCTAGAACAATATCGTACAACTCTGTTTTCGTGACGAGTTCTATGGGCGATATCATACCTTGATATGTACCTTGCAGTACACGAAGATGTATACCGTCACTACTGTATGTTGGAATTTGCTCTGCGACGGCATGAAATGCTTGCGGCGCAACAAGGCGATTGCTGTCGGCATGGTTGATCCAAATTTGCAATCCATGACATGGCACGCCATATTCCGTGGGTACTTCGTCGTGGTGAATACCACTGCCTGCCTGCGTTACGTGAATATCACCCGGCGCGATAATACTACGATCACCTAAACTATCCCGATTGAGAAATGCTCCTTGACTATCAGGGAGCATATAGGTCATGACAGATACCCCGGCATGAGGATGCGGACCAAAGATACCACGATCCATATAGAATTCCGTAAATACCAAGAATGGTTCAAAGCCATGTTCGGCATGAAACATGTCAACAGTAGTAAAGCCCGGCGCATTAGTTGTGAGTGCTTTGGGATGAACAGCGCGAATAGATTTCAACATATCGGCATGAAAAAGTAAAAAAAGAATAGGCTAGTATTCTACAATAAAAAAGCCGCAGAGTGTAGATTTCATGCGGCTTTAAAAGTATCTGAAGTTATGCCGACAACTTATGCAGCAAGTTGAAGAAATTGTTGCGGTGTTTGATTTGCTTGTGCAAGCGAGGCAACAGCAATCTGCTGTTGTACCTGCGAGCGTGATAGTTGCAGTGTCTGCTCGGCATCGCTTGCTGATTGCAAGGACTGCTGATTACTCAGTTCTTGCACGGCATTTTGTGACTGTTGTGCTACGCGTGCTTCGTTGGAGATTGCACCGGTGTCAGGCACATTCTGTGAAGTCCGTGCCTGCTCTCCTTGCTGTGTTCGGCGCGTACTTTGTGTTTGTTGCGTCTGCTCAACACGCTGGACTTCCTGCGTACGCTCTGCTTCTTGTGTACGCTGAGCTTGTTGTACTTGCTGAACGGGCTGTTGCAACTTGCTGATGTCGGTAGTATTCATGATTTGACTGAAAAACAGTATTATACACCCGCATCCTGCGTGAATTGCTCATCCGTATTGCATTAACAAGGTTATGCGAAGATACAAAAAATGTATGCTTGTTATGCTCAAGCATTGACTACATTTTTTGCTATCGCAAGATCGATTTCGTTATCACCATTTCGACAAGAAAATACTGCTCCAGTCGAAATTTTGGTCCGAATTCCTCAGGCGGAACATCAGACTGTGCCACATTGCAATACGAACCACTACCATCGGGATATATCGTCGGTGGAATAATAGCGCACAGATAGAACGGCTTACCAATCGGCACTGCCAATGTTGTATTTGCCCCAAGGAAATCTTTCAAAGCATAATCTTCCTTGATAGGCAATAAAGCATACGTAAGCTTTCGACTACTGAACTGTGGTGTACTTATCTGCATTCGTAGCTTATCATCTTGTATTTTACAAATAAATCGAAAGGATGACGAATCCTTTTTGATCATAAAAAAATCATCAATGGTGCCATCTATCAATGTATCTGTTTTGACAAGTTTGCCTCGCTTGAATTCTTTGACAAAGAGCTGGTAAAATGTGCCTTTCAAACTTGTACTCTTGAAATGTACCAGCTGAATAGCAAGATTCTCAAAGCGCATGAGGTGATTGAGCGATTCATTACCTGTGCTATAGTCTAAACGAAGTATTGCCACTGAATCAGAACCTTGCGCATGTGTCACACATGGCAACAAAAAGAACAGAGAGAATGCCACAGTTATGTGCGCGATAATATTTATGTATGGTATCATCATGAAAAAGAATTGATGAGAAAAAATGACCGCGAACAAGATACTGTGGCATATTCCACTGCTTATCCATGATTACCAATCCGTCAGTAACTCAGTAATTTTTTTCGTGCTGAGTCCTTCCTCTTTGAGTTTTTTCAACTTTTTGATCGAGATTCCAAGCACGCCGATTTCGCTGATTTCATCGGAGGTAAAACCCATTCCTTTTGCTTCGCGCACCCATTCGATACTCACACCTCGCACGCCAATTTCTGCAATATCATCAGAGTTCAAGCCAAGCTTGCGGAGTTCAGAAGCATAGTCGGGACGAATACCACGTACGGCAAGTTCCATTGTTTCATCAGTCGAGAATCCTTGTTCCTTATATGCTTTGGCAGTTTCGGGCTTGATACCTCGCACACCATATTCCATCGCGGCATGCACATCAAAACCTTGTGCTTGATATACTTTTGCACGTTCGGGATCAATACCACGCACGGCAAGTTCCATTGCATCATGATCAGAGAATCCTGCTGAACGGAATTTTTTGGCTGTTTCAGGTTTGATACCGCGAACGGCATACTCGAGCATTTCACGATATGCAAAGCCCGCCGCTTTGTACTCTTTCGCTTTTTCAGGACTGATGCCACGAACCGCGATTTCCATTGCTTCATCGTCCGGGACACCGGCATCGCGGAGTTTTTTAGCAGTTTCGGGTTTGATACCGCGCACGGCATATTCCATAGCATCATCGGTAGCAAAGCCAAGCTCTTTGTATGCTTGGGCTGTTTTCGGAGTAATGCCACGTACGCCAAGTTCGTACACCTCGTGCCCTTTAAAACCTGCGGCTTTGAGTTCTTTGGCGGTTGTAGGCTTGATTCCTCGTACACCCAATTCCTTTGCTTCGTCTGTAGAAAATCCGGCATCTTTATATTCCTTCACCGTAGCAGGACGCAAACCACGTACACCAAATTCTACAGCTTCATTGCGAGTGAATCCCTGCGACATAAAGGACGACGCTACGGCAGGCGAAACACCAACCACACCAAAAGATTGAATATCATCGACTTTCATACCCTGTGCAAGTGCATCTTTGACATACGATGGCTTCACACCGGTAAGAACAAAACCCACAACATGATTGAGCGACAAATTCATTCCTTTGAATGCTTCGAACTTACTGAGTTTTGTTCCTGCCAAGGCAACATCATAGAGTAACATATCCGTAACGGGACTATATCCCATTGCTTTAAGCTCGGCAATAGCTTTAGTATCAGCTGTAAAGCGGTATGTTCCTTTGGCTTTACCACGGGCATTGACTGTTCCCTTCATACTGAGTGTACCGAGTTCAAAGGGCAGAGTGCAAGAAATTTCACCTTCTTTTGCAAAAGATTGCGCAGATAGACCTCGAAATTTATCAAGAGAGTAACGGCTGTATATGTGATAACCGATGCCATCATTTGGTTCATTTAAGCGCAAGGTAACGCGGTCATCATCACGCAGTTCTGCCGCCCATTCGCCTACAGGCTCTGCGTTGGGATCAAGCCGGTCTTTGGTACGATTGAACACGACATGGTCACCATAGATCATGGTATCATCATCACGTTCAACAGAATCTTTTTTGGTTTTGCGTTTGTCACGTTCAGCGGTCAGACCAATGGGCTCAGCGATGGTTTCAACAACAGCATCTTTGACAACTGTTGATGTTTTAGCAACAAGTTCCTGCACTTCTGTGTTGGTGCCGAGAACAAGCATAAGAGCAATCGTCAAGGCAAGTGCTGCCGAGAAATAACCGCTGTGCAAGCGGGGCGTGTCGACAGGTGATTGCAATAAGCGTTGGATACGATGAAGAAGCATATTCTTTCCTCCTTTGCCGGGGAAAAATTGTGAAGACGAGAATGGATTGATGAGAGAAGAATACTGAACAAGCGCGGAGAGTGCCGTAGCAATAGCACGAGAATCTCCCGTTACACTGAGCGCAATATCATCGCAACAGTGTTCACGCTCTTGGTTGAAAATTCCTGACAACCACCACACCGCGGGATGATAAAACAGGATACTTTCGACAATAGACTGCACGATATTCACAGCAAAATCACGCCGAAGAATATGAGCCATTTCGTGAGCAAGAATTGCTTCGACTTGTTGCGGTGTCAGCCCCGCAATCATGCCCACCGGAAAAAGAATCATCGGCTTGAGAATACCAATCGTCATTGGCACGCGAGCAAGCGTAGATTCTACTACCTCAACTGTTGTGGAGAGTGCGATTTTTTCGGCAATCGATTGTACCGTCCGTTGCCAGACTTCGGGCAGAGGTTGTACACCCTCTGTACGCAGTCGCCGCACATACCATGTGCTTAAAAAAAGTTTTCCCAAAAAGACCACGACTCCGCAGAACCATAGTGCTACCATGAAGTCGATGTGTTCATTGATAAAAGTTTGCCATGTTCCTTGAAGTGCTTGTAAGCGTTGGAGCAATGTGGGTAGAGAGCTTGCTGTAACACTCTGCGTCATGGTTGCATTACCTTGCGACAAGGATGATGATATCGACTGCGAAGAAAGAGACTCTTGTGAGACACTGCTCATGACAGAAGCACTGCGAATACTCACAAGTGGCTGTGCTGAAGAATATTCAATGAATGCCGTTCCACACACAATACAAAAAAGCAAAGCCAAACCACCAAGTGCTACACGATAGACATATTCTGACTCGCGCTCATCGCCACGAGCACGCAAGCGATGAAATACAACACCGGCAACCAAGGCGATCAAGGCACCCTGCCACAAAGAATGAATCAATGCCCACCCAATAGCATATAACAGTGTCGAGCCGGTCGAGGAAAATGCAAGCATGAGAACACCTTTCGGGAAAATGCAGTGAAAAGAGAGAGTATTTGTGATCGATAAATATGGGGGTGTGCAACTATTTGCTTTTCAAGAGCTTTTGAATTTCTTCCATTTCTTCTTTCGAGGGTGAGTAATTTCCAAGCGCCTGCTTGACAAGTTGCATAGGCGAGCCATGAAAAACAGCATCCATGAATTTTCCTAAGAGTGCTTTTTGCGTTTCTTCACGGGAGACAGTTGCAGAGTACAAATGCGTTTTGTTGCTCTCATCGCGTCGAACTAATCCTTTTTCTGCCATGATCTGCATGATCTTGAGTGTGGTGGTATAACCGATTTCTCCCTCAAGACCTTTTTGCACTTCTTTCGCATTGAGCATATCATTGACATCGCGAACGGATGCCGGTTGATGCTCCCACAAAATTTGCAGAATGGCTAATTCAGCATCAGTGGGCTTTACGGATGATGTTGAAAAAAAAGAACGCATCGTTTTTTTGACTGAAGATTTTGATGCAGATGCCATAGTATATGCCCTCAAAGTATTTCAAAGATTGTTTTTGTGAGTTGTCTTGCTGTTATTATCTACGAAAAATTTCGTAGAAAAGTTTCAAAAAAAGACGAAGATATTACTTGCTATTTTCTTCCGCCTGATTTATACGAATTGTTTCGTAGATAAACTTACGAAGTATTTCGTAGATAGTTTCAAAAAAGTTGTGAAGAGATTGCAAAAAGTACAACAATCCACAAAAAAATCCCGCATAAGCATACAGCTGTGCGGGATTATGTTGTGTTGATTGTGCGGGATTATGTTGTGTTGATGAGTGTGTATAAAGCAATACACTGCATGCAATGCTTAATGTGTCTTTGCACCTGCTTCACGATACTTACAGCATTTCGGAAGTCCTGCATAGGTTGCATCCTGTGCTTTGGTTGTTTCTATATCATGACCAACCGATACGACTTTATCTTGAATAGCTTTGAGGTTTGTTTTGCTGTCATCAAATTTCACCGCAAGCATTTTTGTATTTTTATCCCATGTTGCCGATTGAACGCCCTGCACTTCTTTGACGGCTTTTTCAATGCGTTTTTTGCACGAACCGCAATTGCCTGATACTTTGATTGTTTCTGCCTTATCCGCAGAAAATGCTGAAGCAGCAGTGCAACCCGCGATGATAGCACTAACAACCACAAGGCGTTGCCATGAACGGCGCAAAAAGAATGTTTTCATAGAATCAGTTCCTTAAAGTGAACGAAGAGGTAATGTGTATGTTAAAAGCAAACAAATTTACAACAATGTTGGTTAGCATACTGATTGCCAGTGCACTTTTTGATGTGGGAATTGCACTATTGTGGTATCATGAGTTACCCATACGTGTTCTACCGGAACATGCTCTCTGTATTCCTGAAAATATTGCCGCTTTATCGGTACACAATATTCAGTCGCAGAAAAAACCTCTTAAATCACTGTATGCACAACAACCTCTTTTACTTTCGGTATATCTTGGTGCGGGTTGCCCGATGTGCGTGATGACACTCCAACTTTTATCGCAACATGCCGACCGCGTCCGCGGATATGGTTGGGAACTTGCTGCTCTCAGCAACGATACACCCGAAGAAAATAGCGTTACTTTAGAGCGTCCGCAGGGTGATAGCAGTTTTGCACAGCCCGGTGGTGCATTCAGTATTCCCCTCTATTCAGACATCAACCATACTGTGATGGAAGCCCTACGATGCTATCGCCCCGATACCGATACCGAACGACATGGACTTTTTCTCGTGGATACCGATGGAAAAATTCTCTACGACACCATTGATCGCCGCCCCATCGACGATCTTGAACCCATTATTGAGCGTATTCGTCATTATCGCACTACAAAAACACGGAGAATTGCCGAAAAGAAATGGTAAAGTTCTTCTTCTTTTTGTAGCTTGGAAGATCATACTTTCAGCAATCGTGAAGTATTCTCTGCAATAGGTAGAAATCGCCAACTTCATCGCATCGGAAATGCCACTTGAATTATTGTGCATCTGATCGTTTGATTCTACATTCACTTTTCACGTGCTTCATCAATGAAAATCTCACAACGTGCATCAACTGGCAATCTTTCCTATTTCTACACGGAAGAAAAGCCCCCCGGAATGCTCAGTGCCCACATTATGTATCCTGCATACATTGTGTTGGCTCTTACACTCGTGGCAAGTATTGGCGTTGGTATTCTCCTTCTTCAAAATGTCGAAGAAGTACGCCGAAGCGATTTTGAACGAAATACTATCAATGTATCGCAGCGTCTTCGGAGTACTGTACAACGCTACACGCAGGTGTCGCAAACAATGATGGGTTTGTATGAATCGTATGGCATCGTTATTCGCGATATTTTCGAGGTTGCTGCAACACCATCTGTACGTGTCTTTCCCTCAATGCTGTCGATTAGCTTTATCAGTTTTGTACCCATTAGTGGTGTTGAGGATTTTGTTTACAATGCACGACGCGAACGGTACTTAGATTATCGCTTGGATGTCACCCCACAAGCGCGACAACGACTCTACATGATGCCGATTTTTTATGTTGTACCATTCCCGGCGAAACAATCCTTAAGCGGTTTAGATGTTGCCAATATCCCTGAAATGCAACAAGCCATTCTGACAGCACGTGACAGCAATTGCACGGTGCTCTCACAAACATTTCGCTTGGGTCAAGATTCAACTGTGATGGCACTTCTTGCACCGGTGTACAAACGAACGTTTCGTGCCGTCCCTGAAGCACAAGCAAAAGAAGACATTACTGCCGCCGACTACTATGTTCAAGCTGACACGACTACTTTGCAAGCACGTATCAAAAACTTCGCCGGTGTCATGTGCATCGAGATTCAACTGTCTCAATTTGTACGTGAGGCATTCGGCGAATTAGAACATGCCGATCCGGGCATTATTGTTCGCTGTATCGACAAAACAGCCAACAATGCTGTTCTTTATCAATCTGCAAGTCTTTCGGCTCAATCGAACCCCAATTTCACCCCCGAATTTCAAACGCGTACACGAGTACAGCTCGGCAATCACACAATCGAACTCGAGTTTATTGCTACTCCGGAATTTGGCAGCAGTGTTGAAAAAAATCTACCCTATATCACCGCAGGTGTGAGTGTTTTAGCAAGTCTTTCATTGTTTGCTTTTTTAGTTTCATTGCTTTCAGGGCGTGCACGAGCACAATTTTTGGCAGAGCGTATTACACGCTCACAACGGCGCATTTTTGACTCTTCGCAGGATATGATCTGCGTAACAAGTTTGAATTATTCTATTCGCAGTGTAAATCCGGGTATGGTTGAAACTCTTGGCTATACTCCCGATGAGCTTATTGGTGCATCGTTGTGGCAGTTTTTTGATCAGAATGCCGATGCTTTAAAACTTTTCAAAGGTGCCGACGGCGAACGTATTCATTACGAAACACCAATGCACAAAAAAGATGGCTCGGTGATATGGGTCAGCTGGAATAGCACGGTCAGCGATGATGCTATGTACAGTATCGGGCGCGATATTACCATCGAAAAGCAATACGAACAGCAACTCCGACTTCGTACCAAACAAGTAGAGTTGGCACAACAGATTACGATTGAATCAGCACATAGCAAAAACATCTTGATGTCGAACTTGAGCTTTTATGCGCGTACGGCTTTATCAAGTATTTTGGGTTATGTACAGATTATTTCGATGCGAGCATACGATTCAAAAGACGAAGAAGAAACCCTCAACAAACCCATTCAGCGTGACTCTGACTTGCTCATGAGCCGTATGCATGACATTGTTACAATTGCCGAACGCGACACGATTGCCTCTATCACTCGCGGTACAATGATGCGCATCCCAATTCTCGAATCTTTTGCTGATTTTGAGAATGAACTTGCTCAACGACTCCCTAACAAAGGCATTACATTCGCCAAACAGTTTGATGCTGAAGTAGCCGACTACATCCTGAATGTTGATCGCGAAATGTTTTACAATGCCTTGACTTTTGCCATTGATAGTTTGACACAAGGTTCTCAATTTTCGTTTGTGCAAACAGGCATTACACTCAATACACACGAAGCCGTAGCAGAGTGCGAATTTCTTTTCCCCATATCGCCGGGGATTCATGATACGCTCAAACGCTTCCGCTCATACTCCATGTTTCAATTGATCTCTGCACTAGATCAAGACAACGACGATATTATGTTCCGCTTGGCACAAGCACACTCACTCTTCAAAATGCTCGGCGCAAATATCATGGTTGATGTTGTTGATGAAGAAACAGCGGTCATGTTTCTCTCGATTTCTGTACGCAAAATGATTCGTCTACCTCAGCAATGATGAGATATTGAAGTCACCATTACCTCTCCTACAGACCCAATTGCTTTAGTCGCTCGGCAATTTGGTCAAGATAAATATTCATTGCTTCACCATACACCATCGTGTCGGGAATGAAGAGCAGTGAACCATACGATGAGGGATTCCCATTTAAAAACTTAGAGGTGGCAATCACTGTTTCTTCCTCAGGACGAAATTCATTATCAACATCACGGACAATCACTGTACAACCATACTCCGTGATTTTTGACTTTTCGACCGGTGCACCGATAAAACCAAGAAGCTCGAAGGGAATACGTATCTTCATAACATAACCGCTATCGGTCAATGAAGATGCTACGCGCACTTGTTGCGATGCCTGTCGTTGGGCTTCGCTCAAATCATCAGTCGAACTAATCACCACCGATGGCTTGCGATCAGTAAAATTTCCTGGTATCGCAACGAAGGAAAAAATCCCCGAATCTGCCGTCAAACGAAATTTGTCGCCGCCCGCTCCCACACGCATAAAACGATTGTTCGTGTTAGCAACATCAAGCCAAATCTCCACTTTTTCGGTTGTTGCCCCCTCAACACGTTCGCCTACAACCTTATCATCTTTGACACGAATCAGAAAAAACAGATATTGTTCATTGTACGCAGTACGGACATCAAAAGAACAATCCTTGTCGCCCTGCCAATAAAATGAACCCTGTGTAACAAAACGTATGGAACCGCTTTGCGCATCGGTTGAGTAACCTTGTACAATTTTTCGTCCACGCGAATATGCCGGCAAGGAAAGGAATTCACTTGTGAATACCTCATCACCGGAGCGTGTCTCGCGGTATTTTTCTGTGCCATACAATGTTTGAAAATTGCGTTCTGCTTCGTGTGTAAGCAGTTTTGCTCGCTCTGTTTTAAACTTATTCAGAACGATTAAAGAGCCCGCTGTCAGGCGATAACTTGTTACCGTCCACTCAAAATCTTTTTGCTTTTCGACTACCGAGCAAGCATTGTCTTTGATCGACACACCAACTTCAATGGGTAAAGCAAAAAAGTTGTAGGGAAATTTTCCTACATTGGTGAGATATCCTTCGATATCAGTAAATAGATAAACATTGACGACCTTAGACTTATCTCCTGCAAGTCGTACCGAGAGCGCAAGGTCATTCACGCCATCACCGGAAAAGTCGCCGACATCCC
>DHLT01000301.1:37546-39311 GCA_002405405.1 Ignavibacteria bacterium UBA4661
TATATCGTGTAGCCGATGCCTTTAGGCAATTGATTCTTGACATCGTCGATCAATTCATCAATAAAATACTCTTGCAATTTGGGTTTGAGTTGCTCAAAAGTCATTCCGCTCTGTGCCCATAGGGCAAGTGACGATGCCCACATTAGGAGAACACAAACCATACCTCTCACAACGGGTAAACGACTAACACTGCGCAAATAGATATTGTCATACTGCATAGGATCATACCGCATAGAATTCTGCACTGAAATGGATCACGGAGATTTATCCTAAAATTTCTCGCTTCACAGCTTGAATATCGCGATGCGACAAACGCGGACCAACTTGGGCAATAACTCGTGATGCCGTGAGCGATGCCAATGTTCCTGCCGCCAACGGCGAATGACCATGCGCTAATCCGTATAAAAATCCACCGGCAAAGGAATCACCTGCACCTGTTGCATCAAGCGGCGTCGTTGGGAATGGCGGAATATCAACAGTAACACCATCTATATATGCTTTTGCACCATTGCCACCCAGCGTCATAACAACATTCGGTACAATCTTCGTGAGTGCCGAAAACGCACTATCAGCATCGCTTGTGCGCGTATAAGCAAGACCTTCTGTTTCATTACAGAAAATTAAATCTGCATGCTGCACAACATTGCGTAAACGCTCACCAAAAACATCGACGATAAAAGTGTCTGAGAATGTTACAGAAATTTTTGTACCTGAGGCTTTGGCAATTGTAACAGCGTGGTCGAGTGCATCAGCACCATTTGGCTCGGTGAATTTATATCCCTCAAGATATATCCATTCTGAACGTTTGATGGCATCATCATCAACATGATCAGGTGAATATTCGCTATTCACACCAAGATGTGTATTCATCGTGCGCTCAGCATCAGGCGTAATAATAATGAAACTTGTTCCTGATGTTTTGTTAGGATGTAGATGCGCATGCAATTCGATACCAAGCTCTTTAAACTCATCGGCATAGAGTTTACCATGTTCATCATCACCAAGCAACCCACTATACCCTGCTTTACCGCCAAACTGTGCAAAGGCAATAACAGAGTTTGCGGCAGAGCCGCCACTGGATTTTACAGTAGGAGCATGTTCGAGCATGGCATGAAGTCGTTGCTGGTCTTCTTGAGTTGCAAGAGCCATACCGCCTTTGCGGAGATTGAGTGTTTCAAAAGCAGAGTGTTCCACCTGCACTTGAATATCTATAATTGCGTTGCCAATGCCGAAGAGTTGAAGATCTTTTTTCATAGTGAAGATGAACCTAATAAATACAAAGAGAAATTATCACTGACAAGAGAATCATGCATTTGCTTGCTATGACAATGTCAAAATCGCCTCACAGACCGCTTCAAAACTCATTCCTGCGGCAGATGCCGCTTTCGGAACAAGACTTGTTTCAGTCATACCGGGTAGAGTATTCACTTCAAGACAATATGCCTGACCATCGTCATCCAGACGAAAATCAACCCGACTGTATGCGGTACAGCGCGTGGCATGATGCGCATCGAGTGCAAGTTCTTGCACATAATGCGTTTCCTCCGGTGTGAGTTCAGCAGGGCAAATGTATTGCGTATGTCCTTTCGTGTACTTGTGTTGGTAGTCGTAGAACCCGCCATCAGGACGAATTTCAATGACAGGCAATGCTTGCGTACCAAGCACTGCAACAGTGAGTTCACGCCCACCGATAAATTTTTCAAGGACAATCGACTGCGACCATGCTCCTGCCTGATTGTCCGCATCGTGCAAGTCATCCTGTGTT
>DHLT01000273.1:0-847 GCA_002405405.1 Ignavibacteria bacterium UBA4661
TTCCTCAACACATTGCTCCAGCGTTTTCCAACATTGATAAAATGCTCTCGGGTTATGAAAACAACCTTTCCATTTACCACCTTTTAAGGGCAAAAGAATTTCTCCACGCCGATTCAAATAACCATACCATTCTCCATATTCAGCATCACTGTAGTGTTTCCACGACCATTCTTGCACCTTTTCTAACCACACCAAACACCGTTGGTCACGCGTGTAAAGATAGAATTTTGACAGAGCAACCAATGTTTCAACATGTACCCACCAAAGCTTTTGATCCCATTCTAATTGTTGCGGCGGATGCCCTTGAATATCAAGAAAATAATACAACCCTCCATACTCTTTATCCCAGCTATATTCGAGAATCCGCAGTGTAATGTCACGGCATTGCTCAATAAGGGCTTGGTTCTTTGTTCTTCGAGCAATATCTGCAATAAACCACATTGCCTCAATACCATGACCGGGGTTGAGCAACCGTCCCTCAAAACAATCAGCAAAAGATCCATCCGGATTAATATTTTCAAGAACTAGTCCTGTTTCCTCATGAATAAAGTTATTCATGACATCATCAATACATGCTTGCAAGCGACTTTCAACAGCATCGGCAGACATGACAGGCTCGAGCTCTAACACAAGATTGCATAAGATCATTGGTAGTGAAAAATTACGTAGAGGTCGTGTACCGGGATATGCTTTGCTGTACTGACCTTTCCAATTGTCTTGTCGTTTGAGGATATTATTGAAAGTATCTAGAGCTATTGCTCTATATGCTTCATTATTGGTGGCAACACTGAGTTGTGCAAAACCCATTGTTGCGAAGCAATCAGAAAAAATATTATACGGTTGAACT
>DHLT01000273.1:972-2545 GCA_002405405.1 Ignavibacteria bacterium UBA4661
GTAAAAAAATATTATACGGTTGAACTAATGGTTTACCTTCACGTGTTAGCGAGAAATACCAATTCCCCTCATCATCACGACCATATTTTTCCATAAATCTTGCACCGTGAAGAGCAGTATCAAGCCATTCCTGACGCGGCTCAACTACATTGTACATTTTGGAAAATGTCCACACTTGCCTGCCCTGCAACCACATAAATTTATCGGTATCATAAACAGTACCATCACGATCTAAGCATGTAAAAAAACCTTCATGCTCTCGATCGATAGAGTGATTCATCCAAAATGGCAACACATTGTCAAGCAATGTTGTCTTGTAACGTTCCGCCCAGTAAGCAAAATTCATAGAGAAAACCAATGAGAAGAATAATATGAGAACAATCAATATTGGGAAGAAATATTTTTAAGCCATTTTCATCGCATCAATCTGATGCAAAAGCGATTGCCAATCGTCGTGATTTTCGATGAGATCCGTTTGTGAAATATCAACTGTAATCACCTTGCCAAAATTGTAGGATTGCATCCAATCATCGTAGTACGTGTTCAACTTGCCAAGATACTCCTCGGGAATATTTTGCTCGTACTCGCGTCCGCGCTGACGGATCCGCGCCCGCAGACCGGGCAAATCTGCTTTGAGATAAATAAGCAAATCGGAAGCAGGAACGAATTTCGTCATCAACCAAAACACCTCGACATAGTTCTTGTAATCACGATCTGTCATCAAACCTGAATCATGAAGATTACGCGCAAAAATTGTTGCATCCTCATAGATTGTACGATCAAGAATGGTCGGTACATCATTTTTTGCAATGTCAAGAAGCTGGTTAAATCGCGTGCTCAAGAAGTAAATCTGCAGATTGAATGACCACCGATTCATATCGCTGTAGAAGTCTGCCAAATAAGGGTTATCATCAACCGACTCGAATGATGCCTGCCAACCATAATGCTCAGCCAAGCGCGTTGCAAGTGTTGTTTTTCCTGCGCCGATATTTCCGGCAGCGGCTATATGTATCACAAAATCAATAGAAAAGGTTGAAGAATGTTCTCGGTTACTGTTCTCAACATTATAAAACCTCTTGAGCAAAATACTCTTTGCAACGATTATATAAATGTCCTGCCTGCAGATAGGCAGAATTCGGCGACATAAAATGCGAGAACTCAAAGGTTATTGCTTTTTCAACGCCTGCTCTCTTTGCTGCTGCTAATTTCAACAGCATCTTTTCAAACTTAATCGGGAGAAATTTAATGGGCATATCTCGATCAAATGACTCGCTATTCGTCCAACTATGCATGCCATACACATCAGCAAGTTGTTTGTTGATTCGCAAGTAATCTTCGAGAACATCGTACTCGACTTGACCATCTTGAAAGGCGCATATATCCACGCTTCCGGCGATACCTGCAAAAATGTCACTCCACTCGCGCTCATGCTCTTGCACGCTAATCGACTGCTCTTTACTCAATGTGCCGCTATATTGTGATACTGCTTTTGTTCCATCAATATAGGGCGAAATAAGTACCGGCTAATTACCTGATATGTCGTTGCAGAATTTCCCCATTTCATGAATCACCT
>DHLT01000157.1 GCA_002405405.1 Ignavibacteria bacterium UBA4661
ACCTATTTCTGTTCTATGCCTGGCAATATTGTTCAAAGCTTGAAGCGTGCCGGCACTGTGAACCCTGTTATTCTCCTTGATGAAGTTGATAAGATGTCAGCCGATTTTCGTGGCGATCCGTCATCTGCCATGTTGGAAGTCCTCGATCCTGAGCAAAATTCAACCTTTAACGATCATTATCTCGAGGTTGATTATGACTTGTCAAAAGTACTGTTCATTGCCACTGCAAATGTCAAGTATGATATTCCTTTGCCTTTGCTTGATCGTATGGAAGTGATTGAGCTGTCGAGCTATTTGGAGCATGAGAAAAAACAAATTGCTATGCGTCATATTCTGCCAAAGCAATTAGAACGTCATGGTATGAAAGATTTCAAAATCTCCGTACAAGATGATGCAATTCGTATGTTGATTCGTGAATACACGCGAGAGTCCGGTGTTCGTAATTTAGAGCGGCAATTGGCATCTGTTATTCGCAAACTGGCAAAGAGTGCCGTGAGCAGTATCGCCAAAGAAGAAATACGTTTACGCGATGAAGCAGCTGCGAAAGCGGGGGCAAAAACTGCAAAGAAAGTATCTGCAAAAGCGAGTACAAGCACGGATAGTACCAGTGAATCAACATCGCCAACACCAAATCCATATCGTATAAAAGCTGAGAAAATTGTTGCATCACGCAAGATCGTTGTTGATACTGCTTTGGTGCAGGAATTCCTCAAAACACCGCCGTATCGCCAGCGTGCGAATGAATTGCAAGATCGCATTGGTGTTGTTACGGGCTTAGCGTGGACATCTGTTGGTGGCGATATCCTTCCCGTAGAAGTAACAATCATGCAGGGTAAAGACAAGCTTACGCTGACAGGCAAGCTCGGTGATGTCATGAAAGAATCTGCAATGGCAGCACTGTCGTTTGTGCGCGCAAATGCAGAAGCACTCGGTGTACCAAGCGAGTTTGCTAAAGATCAAGATATTCATATTCATGTACCGGAGGGTGCTATTCCAAAAGACGGACCGTCTGCCGGTATTACTATGACGATGGCACTTATCTCAGCTGCAGCCAAACGTCCTGTTCGTGGCGATGTTGCTATGACAGGCGAGATTACTTTACGTGGCAATGTCTTAGCCATTGGTGGCTTGAACGAAAAACTCTTAGCCGCTAAGCGGCATGGTATCCGTACCGTACTTATTCCCAAAGAGAACGAACGCGATCTTGCTGAGATGAGTAAAGAAATTCTTGAAGGCTTGACAATTATTCCTATTGAACATGCACAGACCGCTTTGCCACATGTTCTGAAAGAGCTGTAGGCATGTGATTATTTCGTGATAATCGCAGAGAATGTTTTGTTGCCGATTTTAAAATTACTACCTTGTGTGTAGCATTTCAATTGCCACGCTATCACTCACCGTGTGTTTTATCAGTGATAGTATTGTTATTATAGGGTACAAAATTCAATCAACGAGGCATCGGTGTTTTCGATGCTATGCATCATTTCACAAGCTATACATGGCATGAGTACACACCATGATGTGGCTTTATACAGGTTTAGGATATGAAAATAGCCGTAACAGGCGGGGCAGGATTTATCGGCTCGCACATTGTGGATGGGTACATCAACGCAGGGCATGATGTCGTTGTGATTGACGACATGTCAAGCGGAAAACTTGACAATATTAACCCCAAAGCAAAATTAGTGCAAATGAGTATTACTGCGCCCGAATTGGAAGAAGTCTTCCAAAAAGAGCGGTTTGATTTAGTAAATCATCATGCTGCACAAATGAGCGTGCGAGTGTCGGTAGAAAACCCACTCTTTGATGCAGAACTTAATGTAAAAGGATTGCTCAATGTTCTTGAAAATGCTCGTAAATACGGTGTAAAGAAAATCATTTTTGCATCGAGCGCCGGTACGGTGTATGGTGAGCAACGATATTTTCCGGCTGATGAAAAACATGGAAAAAATCCTGTGTCGCAGTATGGCGTGACAAAACTTGTCGGCGAAAAGTATCTGTTTTGTTATCAAGCATTGTATGGATTGCAATACGTAGTCTTGCGTTATACAAATGTCTATGGTCCGCGCCAAAACCCTCATGGTGAAGCCGGCGTTATTGCCATCTTTGCCGAAAAAATGCTTAAGGGTGAACAACCCATTATCAATGGCGACGGAACGCAAACGCGCGATTATGTTTATGTTGGTGATGTAGTGCAAGCCAATATGATTGCCAGCAAAGAGGATGTTGTAGGAACATTTAATTGTTCAACCGCCACTGAATATAGTGTGAATACAATTTTTCAACTGCTTCAACTTCGTACACGTGCACGTGTGCAAAAGAAACATGGACCTGCTAAAGAAGGTGAACAAAAGCGGAGTGTTGCATCGTACGATAAAATACGCCATGTTCTTGGTTGGAAGCCCGAGGTGAGCTTTCAAGAAGGACTCAATCGTACTACTGATTGGTTTGCAGAGAGTATCGCTAAGCAAGCAGTGTCGGTACCACCAACAAAAGCAGACAAGAAGAAGAAAGTCAGTGAGAAAGTAAAGTAAAGTAAAGAAGACACCGTGAATAAAAACGCGCTTTGAAGCTACTCAAAGCGCGTTTTTTTTATGAATACTAATTGTCATCTTTAATAGCGAGATCCGATAGAGAGCGTAAGCATGACACCGCCGAGATCTGTATGTCGTTTGAATCCGTCGGGCGATGTGTTATCGCGGAAGTATAAAATACCATCACCCCCGGCAGGAGTTATATAGTAGCGAAGCGAGGCTTGAATAAAGCTACTGCCAAAAGAGTTAAACTCAAATCCACCACCGATATAAATGGTGGGGCGAAGAATTGCCTTCGCCCGTGACATGGATTGAAAGAAATCAAAATAGGGAGGAAAGCCATCACGTGAATACGGACCAATCAAAGCAAGTGTTGTACCGACACCTCCCACTAATAATGGTCGCCCGAGAAAAAGTACTTTCTCATCACCGAGAGGAAAAAATTGTACTCCCAATGTCAGTGGTAATGTCATGATGCGATTGATTTTGAAGGGGATGACTACATTGCCAAAAGGATCCACATATTCAATTTCATCGGATGTTTGCTTGGCAATAAAACCAAATCCTGCTGTTGCGTACAAATCATCGCTCAAGCGCTTCATGTATGTGGTACCCAAGCCAAAGACCGGACCACTTAGAAGAATATCCAAGCCCAAACCGGAATTGGTGGGCTTTACTGCTTCGACTTTTTCCAGCCAAGGACGAGGCGAGGTAAAGACTAAGGCAGTATCACCTTGATCTACGGGGTCGGTCGGAATTTGAAATGTTTGTGCAAAAAGAGAACTTTCAACACAGCAGAATACTATGGCGCACACAATGTGAGCACGAATAGTTAGAGGGAGGTAATGATGCAACGTAGAAATCATGATCGAACAGTGATGCGGCATACTTACAAGAGCATGAGTGCGTCAAAATAACAATGTGAAATTATAAGGTGCAACATATTGTTTTTCTTGCTACGACAAGGTGTTAAGGTCAAAGAAAATTTCTTGCAAGGGGTGCTTGCACCCTCATCTTGAAATGTTACGAGAAATTCATCGTTCGACCCTTGCAAATTGAGTATGTTTGCTCCGCTTTTTTCGGTAGCGTGCAGTAGGTAGAATGATACAATACCGAGTATAAACAAGAAGCGGACAGAGCATAGTGTACTGCCAAATTTCGTTCACTTTTTTTAAGGGATTGCCATGAGAGCCTGGGGTGTTGCCGATTCAGTTGAACTCTACAATATTGAGGGATGGGGTGCGGGTTATTTTTATGTTAATGATAAGGGGAATGTTTCGGTACGCCCGCGCCGTGATGTTGATGTAACGATTGATATGAAAGAGTTAATCGATGAAGCGGTATTGCAAGACTTGACTATGCCTGTTCTTGTGCGTTTCCCCGATATTATTGGCGACCGCATGGCAAACATTTCACAATGTTTCGAAAAGTCCGGTGTGGAACATGGTTATCAGGGGACATACTATGGTGTGTATCCAATCAAGGTGAATCAACAGCGTCATGTTGTCGAAGAAATTATGCGTTTTGGCAGACAGTACAATATCGGTCTTGAAGCCGGATCGAAACCGGAACTGCAAGCGGTGTTGGCAATTATGGACAACCCTGAGGCGCTGATTGTGTGCAATGGCTATAAAGACGAAGAGTTCATCGAGTTAGCACTCTTGGCACAGAAAATGGGCAAGCGTGTGTATTTAGTTGTAGAAAAACTTAATGAGTTAAAGCTCATCAATGCTGTAGCAGAGCGTGTTGCTGTGCGACCCAATGTTGGTATTCGTATCAAACTCACCAATTCCGGCAGTGGAAAATGGGAAGAGTCCGGCGGTGATTTCAGTAAGTTTGGTTTGAATGCTTCAGAATTATTGGAAGCTGTTGAGTATGCTCGAAGCGTAGGGCTTTTAGACTGTATTAAATTGATTCACTTTCATTTGGGTAGTCAGATTACGAATATCCGCAAAATCAAAGCGGGCTTGAAAGAAGTAGCGCAATTTTATGTACAACTCCGCCAAATGGGTTGTGCAATTGATTTCGTGGACATCGGCGGTGGCTTAGGTGTGGACTATGATGGTACACGTTCGCTTGCGGCGAGTAGTATGAATTATTCCATGCAAGAATATGCCGATGATGCTGTCTATACATTAGCAGAAGCATGTACGAAATACGCTTTACCTCATCCGAATTTAATCACCGAATCGGGTCGTGCCTTGACAGCGCACCCCGCTGTATTAGTCATGAATGTTCTTGAGTCTGCCGGTGTTCCTTCATGGGATGATGATACCGATAAAGTATCGCCTGATGATCATAAACTCTTGAAAGAATTACACAGCTATTACAAAGGCTTGACACAACGTAATATGTTTGAAACATGGCATGATGCACAGCAACTCAAAGAAGAGTCTCTGGATCTTTTTTCGTTGGGTTTGCTTGATTTGGCAACACGTGCAAAAATTGAACGCCTCTTTTGGTCAATCGCTCGAAATGTGCGTAAAATCAGCTCCAAAATGAAAAATGTGCCTGATGAATTAGAGCAATTACCCAAGCTCCTTGCTGATAAATTCTTCTGTAATTTTTCGCTTTTTCAATCGCTTCCCGATGCATGTGCAATCGATCAACTCTTTCCGATTATGCCGATTCATCGCCTGAATGAGAAACCTTCCGTTGAAGCAACATTGCAGGATATTACGTGCGACTCGGACGGTAAAATCGAGAAATTTATTGCAGGATATGATTATCCTGATTTTCTGCCTGTACATTCTTTGAAAGATGATGACGAGTATTATATCGGTGTATTTCTAGTTGGGGCATATCAAGAGATTCTTGGTGATTTGCATAATCTCTTTGGCGACACCAATGCTGTCCATGTCAGCTTGAAAGAAGATGGCTCCTATGGTCTAGAGCAGATCATCGAAGGGGAAACCGTTGCCGATGTTTTGGAGTATGTACAATTCAACCCGAAAGAACTTGTCCGGACTATGGAAAAATGGGTAAGTACTTCTGTCAAAGAGGGGCGTATCAGTGCACCACTCGGCAAGGAGTTCTTGGCAATGTATCGTTCAAGTTTGTACGGCTACACATACCTTGAAAAATAATCGTGACTGATGATGAATATCGGCGCAGAGTACTTTGTAGCGTTACTCTGCGCCATTTTTTTTCAGAAAATTTATAAAAACTATGATAGGTCAAGAAGCATCTAAGCACACGGCGTGGGGGTATCTATATGTTCTTGCTGCAACAGCAATTTGGTCGGGAAATTTTATTGTGGCACGTGGACTTGCAGGCAGTATGCCTCCGGTGCATTTATCGTTTTATCGATGGTTGGTAGCGGTGGCCGTTGTTCTGCCTTTTGCCGTACGTGCTCTGCGAGCAGAGTGGCATGTTATGCGAAAACACAAAATATACCTTGCGTTTATTTCTTTGCTTGGCATATCACTTTTCAACACGCTGATCTATTATGCCGGACAAACTACAACGGCAATTAATCTTTCGCTGATCTCAATTACAGCCCCAATGTTCATGATTGGATTATCGTCAGTATTCTTGCGCGAGCGTATTGTCCTGCAAACACTGATGGGGCTTGCGATTGTTGTGGTAGGAATTCTTGTCTTGATTACACGGGGGCATATCGAAAACTTGTTTCATCTGAGTTTTGTAGCAGGCGATGCGCTCATGCTTTTGGCTGCATTATCATTTTCAGTGTATAGCATTTTGCTCAGACGTAAACCCTTCGCCGGAAGTATGGTAGCATTTCAATGGTGTACATTTTTCTTGGGTGAGCTATTCCTAACGCCTGTGTATGTGTGGGATATAGTATATGGTGGTGGCTACAAACCTCTCTCGTTGAACGCGATTGGCGGAATTCTCTACATCGGCATTTTTGCTTCCTTTGTTTCTTTTACTTTGTGGAATAAAGCATTACAAACAATCGGTGCAACCAAAACTGCTATGATGTATTATACCCTACCTGTTTTTAGTGCGATATCGGCATCATTTCTTCTTGGAGAAACAATCGGCATTGTTCATGGTGTCAGTGTAGGATTAATTTTCGGCGGCATTGTATTGGCGAATTATGTACGTAAAGAGTAAAACCTGCAGCGCAAGTAATAGGTAAAAACACAAGAGCCATGATCACACAATGATGTGTGTCATGGCTCTTATGCTTTTATTCGGATTCATTTTTTCAGAAAGAACTCATCTTTGTTCGTCCGCAATTACGAGCAGAGGTGAGTTTCTTACTAGTAAAGAGAAGCATTATCAAGACAGCCTTCAAAAGAGGTTATACTCTTGGCGGGAGAACATTATATCTTTATGAAGCAACCAAATTCATATAGTCAAAAGCAGACATATTCGCTTGGGCTGAGCGAGCACCTGCTTGATCTTGGGCAAATTGACCTTTGACGGATTGCAGCAGGTTACCCAATACAGCCGGACTGATGAACTCAATGTCTTTCACGGTATCGTCTGTAACCTGCAAATAGGTTTGTGCAGACATATTCGCTTGGGCTGACTTCATATCGTCAGGCTTGCCAAAGAATTCACGAACACCACGCAGAATATAATCGGTTGTTACTGCTATCGATGTTGGATAGAGACTTCTCATATCGGAGCGATCAGCTTTTGCAGCAGTCGGTGCGTCAGTAACATCAATTTTGGTCGGGGCAAGAGTAGGGGTAGTTGCTCCTGCAAGCACAGTGCTTGATTGAGCATTGGGAGTTGTTATAGGCGCTGGCATAAGAGTTCATCCTTTAAATTCAATGCCACGAAAAACTATGTGAATTATAATATTGTTTTGGCATCAAGATATACTTGCACAAGGGTACATGTACGAGGTATCTTTTTTCTTCCATTGATATGCCAAAGACGGAATCTATAGTGCTTGATAAGATTGTCTCACCTCAAAGCGAGGTAAAAACATTATACTTATCGTTTCAACTGATTGATTTCTTGCAGAAACTGATCGCTGGTTGTTACTGTCCTCGAAGCTGCTTCGAATGCTCGTTGCGTTGCAATCATGTCGGTAAATTCCTCAGTCAGATCTACATTCGATTGCTCCAAGGCATTCGAGGTGATGCTGGTTGAGGGGAAGTCCTCTTGTGCACGCTGGATATTCGGCAGACCACTATTCGGCGATGGTGTGTAGTAATTGTTTGAGCCACGGAGCAAGCCCGCAGGGTTCGTAAATTTTGCTATCACCACCTGTGCTAAAATTTCTGAAATACCATTGGTAAAAGCACCGATTACTTTGCCGGTCGAATCAATGCTGATACGACTCAACTCACCTGAACCATATCCGTCTTGGCTTACAATAGCGGCTGTATCTTGACTAGCGAACTGTGTCAGACCGCCAAGAATATTGCCTTGTCGTGCGAAGGTGAGTGTAAGATTGCGCGGTGTGGTCTGATCAAAAGCGGCTGTCAAGCCGAGAGCCGTATTTAAGTCAGATGCGTTGATACTCAGTTGAATAGGAAGTGTATTGTCGGCACCGATGCTTGCGAGTGTACCATCAGCGTTGAAGGTAACTGCCTGTGCTGCTCCAACATTGGCAAATGTACCATCGGATAATTGTACGCGTGCTTGCAATGAGAATGTATTTGGAGCGGCTTGCTTTGTGTACAGCATTTGTAGAACGCGCTGTGTACCCTGATTATCAAAAACATTGATATTCGACACAACTTGATTACCGGTATTAGCACTGGAATTCAAGTTCCCTGATACGCTAATTTGCTGTGTCTGGCGGGGTTGCGAGCGCGTGTTGGGGTCAACACGAACGCTGACAACAGCTCTTTGTAAGCGATTCACAAGGTCAATACCACCATCTTCACGGGCAATTTGGTCGCGCTCAATCGAGCCATCAGCTCTACGAGCAAGATTATAACCCTGCACATAAGCACCGGTCGAATTATCCACTAAAAAACCGTCTCGATCGAAGGTGAAATTACCTGCACGAGTGTAATTATTCACACCAATTTGACGCACTACGAACATGCCCTCGCCCTGTAAAGCGAGATCGGTTGGACTACTTGTTACGGCAATCGAACCTTGCGACATATCTTGTTGAATATTACCGACTCGAACACCCAGACCAATCTGTGTGGGGTTCAAACCACCAATACCACCTGTTTGTGAGGCGGCAGGCGGATTGCCCACACGAAGTGTTTGATTAAACTGATCGACGAAGTTAACACGGTTGGACTTGAATCCTGTGGTATTGACATTCGCAATGTTATTAGACAGCACATCCAACCTTTGTTGATGTGCGCGTAGCGACGAAACGCCGGAACTAAGTGAGCGTAACAGTGCCATAATAGAATCCTCCGTGATTGCTAAACACTCCGCCGAATCCTGAGGCAGAGCGTGCTGGACGAAATAATGCTTCTCTGAGAAATATATCTGTAATTTTTATCGTTGTCTTGTAGGTAAAAATGGTAACAAGCAGTCCATCCTTGAAACACTTGTTGCCGGAAGGGTATCTCTCCATCATTCGAGATACCCGGGCAGTTTCACTCTTATTCGAGTATTGCGGACTCGTACGCGAGTGTCCAACCACAAATACCGCACTCATCCATGTTGTGCGTGTCACTGCACATTCCGTGTAATCAATACCGTGTGTTTATTCTTCATCCATGAAGAGATGTTACTCATTCCATTGAGTAATGCACATAGCATTGACTACGATGTCGTCATGAGACAATGATCAACCATCTTAAAAAAGTATAAAGAAAAATAGATGTTCCGATATGCCAAATCAGTCGGATAGGGTTACCTACACGTGTTAGCGATATTCTCTATGCCACTGGGTACTGTGGAATAAAGCAATCATGAAGCACATTCTATGACAAGAATAGTCGGGGTCAAGCTAAGGAGTAATCCACTGCATGAGAGAAATTTCCGGTTGCATCCTGCAAAGTGGAAAAAACACGCATGAAGTAAAACTCGTATCGGCAATATCGACAAGAGCATTCACGAGAACGGAAAAATCAGGGAGGGCAAGAGCCAAGAAAAAGCACAGTCTGCAACTTTCGCTTTGGGGAAACGATGACAGCCATAAAGAGAGTATGAGGCAAAAAGAGGAAGTCGATACTTATCAATCGGTCAAAGTATCTATGTTTCTATCTGAGCGTTCAGATAGTCCAACACATAATTATCTTCTGTTTATTCTCATGCTCTACAAAGTGGCGCCGGTACGCACAGCAGTCTGTGGGTAACCTGTATGACCAAGAAAAAGATACTGTCTTTTGCATTGTCTATACATCTGCTTCTTGATAAAAGCACTCATATTTTTCTTATACTTTTCAAAGAACATTCTATCCGAATCCATTCGGTTTCCCTTGTAGTCAAGTTGGGGGATGATGACCACAAGCAACACTGATATTCTCATCCATGAGAATGGTGTTTGGCAATTACTGAGCAGGTGTGCAATGCACGTTTATCGAGCGAAAACAGCTGAATCAATGTTCGTAAAAACATTATCGCGGAGAGACGATAGTTGCATTGCGGTAATCACTGTTTTATTGCGAACACTCACAATAAATGCTTTGTCGTCGAGCATAATCAGTGATTCTTTTGCACCCTTTTGCTCTGCTTGTTCGACTGCCGATTCCAATTTCTTCATGTCATCATTGGTCATGGAAATTTCTCTGCTGTTGATACGCGACTGCGCATGGGCAGAAAACTTGAGCGAGCTGACTTCTTTCTCAAAAATATCTTTGAAAGAAACCTCCGGCTTTCCGGACGAAGGTACAGGCGTTGTCTGCCTGCGTAGCTGCTCCACGCCACCGACCGGCATGAAGGGAAGCGACACACCGTTAATATCCGGCATATTCACCTCCTGTTATTTAGTACGAAAAAGAACGAAAAAGAGTCTTGTTGAATGTGTATCGGATACAATCGAGAAAACTTGAGAAGAAAATTCACATTGTTTTTTTCGTATCCCGAATACACCTTATTCTTGAATGTCACGAACACCTGTGAAAGAAACTTCTGCGCCATTGACAATCAAGTTTGGCTCGCCAGTGCTTGTAGAGAGTCGAACACCTGTTACACGACCAACGGTAAAAGTCTGTGCATCAATTTTGACATCATTTTTATCTTTTGCCGCAAGACGCAGAGTATAACGACCCGGAGGCATAGCATTGCCATTTTGATCTTTACCATCCCATGTAATACGGTGATCTCCTTGTGGGAGATAGGAAGACTGCCATTTACGAACAACTCCACCTTTACTGTCAAGTACTTCAAGTGATGTGCTCATTGCACCTACCGGTAGGTTAAAACCAAGTGTTTGTGCATTCGTACCATCATATTGAACGTTAGACGATACGGCACGAACGCTTTTACCGATCATTCCTGCTGAGGAAAGATTCATAAGTGTTTGCGCTAATTCTGCCGAAGATTTGGTCTGTTTATCAACCGACGTGCTTACTTTTTGCAATTGCTCGAGTTGTGAGAACTGCGCTAACTGCGAAGCAAATTCTTGATTTTCTTGCGGCTTGAGCGGATTTTGGGACTTCAATTGCATGGTCAAAAGTTGCAAGAACTGATCACGACTAACTTCGTTATTCTTGGTTTTACTTTTGCCAAGTGCGGCAGATTGCGCGTTGGCAATTTGTTGTGCCGACTGATTGTTGAAAATCGCAGCGTTACTGAAAACTGATTGTGTATCCATACAAGTGTTTTGTGATAAGATGTACTTCACGAAAGAGAGCATGTTCCATCATGCTTGTGCTCTTGCCATTATCATCGTAGGAGAGTTCACTCCACAATGGATATCATCGGATAATGCTGATTAGGCATACTTTTCAAAATTGCGTTGTACGCTATCAACACCGCTTGTAGCAGACTGCCCGGCTTTCATTCTGCGGACTAAATCACGTGCAGTCAGTGCTTCCTCGGTGTCAGCATTTGGTCGCATTGTCTGTTGTGCGTCCAATCGATGACGGAAAGATTCGACAAAAGTTTGTCGAGATTGGCGTTCATCGCGTTGTGCATGCGAAGATTCACCTTGTCTATTCATATCAAGACTTGTCGGGTCATTTTGCGTGCGTGTATTCACTTCAACCGTTTCGACTTTTAAGCCTTGTGCTGTCAATCGATCTTTCAAGGAGGCAATTTGCGCCTCAACTGCACGTTGTGCATCAGCGGAATCTGTTTCGATATTAATCGAGGCAGACATGTTTTTGACGAAGACCTGCACCATGACACCACCAAGATGCTCGGGGTTCAGTTGTAGCTGAATCGCTCCACCTACACCACCTGCCATCGGCACAAATCCGCGAAATGCTTGCATGATCGTTCGAGGGATGTCACGCGGAGTAATATCCTTAAACACCTGGGTCAAAGGGACATTTGCCTTTGCTATCAACTCTGTTGGGAGTTTCATGCTTTGCGCAGATTGCTTTGGATCTATGGTTTCAAACTTTGTGCCAATTGATTCTTCGGTTGGTATACTTTGCTCATTTGTTCCATGTGCTACCGAATGAGGGTCGAACGGAGCGGGCGTTGCTTCCGTAGGTACTGTTGATATGGATGGCAGCGAAGGATTGTGAGGTGTTTTACTCTGCTGTAATCCTGCCTGCGAGTCTGCCGAACTGGTCGGGGAAATCCGTGTATTTTCTGTCGAAGCGATACCGGGACTTGCCGAAATCAGATTGCCAACCAAAAGCGAGTTTTCTTTTTTATGTGAAGAAAACGCCGTAGAGCCCGCTTGGGATGGAGCTGTTGGCACATTCGGTGCAATAATGCGAGCAGTCATATCTGCCGAAGGAGCAATCGGCACCTGATTGGCAGAAGATAATGACGGCGACGCTGAATCGACCGAAGGTAGGTTGAGAGAATTCAATGCACTCGTTGCTGGTAAAGACGCTTCGGCAGTGGAATCAATGACTGGCAATCCGGTAGATATTCCAATCAACTGGGCATTGCTTGTAGTCGCACTCTGGAGAGTATTCGCCAAGAGATCAGTTGCATTCTGTGATTGTTGAATATTCACCGCCACACTACCTCTTGTTTCAAAACCTACTTGTTTCAGAGGAGACTCGAGTGAAGTACTCTGCGCGGTTGCAAGTAAAATTTTGAGTGCAGAGGGCTGGAGGTCTCGGCTGTTGCCGGCATTGATAGTATCGCTATCATGTGCCGAAAATTGTTGTACGAGTGTCAGAATATCACCAATCGTCGGCAAATTTTCGGCAGAAAGCGATGAAGAGTTGTTTGCAGGTAAGGGGTTGTTTGACACAGAAGAAACGGTATCGACATCTACTTGCAGAGCAATCTCCGTAATGCGAGGCGGAGCAAAGTCTTGTATTTGCGTATTTGCAGTGTCACTATTCTGATCACGTGTATCCATGGTAGCCATGTTTTGCAGAGCAATCTGAAGTACAGCGTGCAGAAGATCATCACCTACTGTTGATGCTGATTTTATCCCTTGCAGAGATGCGTCGTTAGTCGGAGTCGAGAGAGGCTTACCGAAAGGTATACTCGAAGTTGAGATATTGGTATCGGTTTGCAACACTGTACGGATAGTTTCCGGGAGGACTGATACTTGTGTTGCAATACTCTGTTGAAGTGCCGCAAGAGCGGTATTGACTGCATCAAGCGACTGACCTGCAAGCTGTTGCCATGCCTGTGTTTGATCGCTTGTCACAGTAGTCTGCATGTTTTGCTCATTTATAGGAATGAGAAGCGATAAAGTACCATCGGGCAGTGCTTGCAAAACAGCTTGTTGTTGGTCGGTAGCTTGCCCTTGTGATTGTTGAGCTAATTGTGTTTGAATGGAGCTAACGGTAGAAAACAGTCCTGCCAGTGCTGTATTGAACTGATCAAAAGGTTGTTGAAGAGTAATCTTTATTGCATCAAGTGCAGTCTGTATCTCTCCTATGTCAGGGGATGCTGCCGATACGGTATCAAGTGTTAAAGTTCCTTCTTCACGATAGTGCACTGTTTTGTGTTGTACTAAGACCGGCTCCAGTATCTGCGTGCCGAGCATGACCATGAAATCTTCGAGCGAGGGGATATTTGACTTCTCAAAGGCGTCTTCTTCTTTATCGAAAGGAGATCGCACGGTTGTCTCATTGCTGTTCACAGATCTCGTGCGTATGACAATTCGCTCTGGCGATGCAGATTTTTCAGTCACACAGTCGAGATTGTTGGAGAATGCTTTATCGCTCGTTCGTTTTGTTGTATCATTCTCAGTCAGTGCTTGTGTAGATGCTTCGTTGTCATTCGATTGTCGAGCAGCTATGGTTTGTACGCGAGATGCGTCTGTCATAGTATCAGTCTGCCGAACGACAGTCGAAGAACGCTGCAAAGTCGATACTTCGCTCCCACGAATGTTGGCAGTGCGCATAGCTAAAGACACCAACTCAGGCAATGTCATATTCCCGATTGGTCTTTGTCGTTCGTTCTCGGCAGTCGAATATCTACTTGAAATATTACTCTGCTGGTTGTGTGCTGAATTTGCGGTCAGTGATTGCGTTCCAATTGCATGGGATTGATCATGCAATGTTGTTGATTTCACAACAACAGTTTTGACGGAAGCAAAACCAAGTGCTGGGGAACCTTGCCGGATTTTGAGTAAATCAGACAGTGCCAACTGTGTCATCGAGGCAGAAGTAACATCTTCAGAAGATAACTGTGGAGGCGAGCCGGTAGACCGTGGCAAGCCCGAGAGCATAGTTCGGAACATTGTCCGAAAATCTGATGCACTTGTGGGGGAAGATTGCTCGAAACGTTTAGGTGGTTCGATACCACCGGAGCTATCTCCACCGGGAATGCGGGAGAAGAGGAGAGGAGTCGTCATAGTTGTTGCTGCGTCCTTGCAGAATAGTACCCGAGACGATATGTGAGTTAGAACAGACGAAAGCGAACAACGCTATCGTGCTGAGAGTGCGCCAAGACTGAGCATAACGGCGGCGCGTTCAGGATCCATCGATTCCAACACACGCGCAGCATTCTTTCGTTTCATTAACTTCAAGATTTTCGCCGCTTCTCGATCATCAACATTTTTCAAAATAGCCGCTACATTCGGCGGCTGAGAATCATCATAAATTTTCGCAAATGTCAGATAGTTTGCTTCAGCAAGTGAGTCAATACGGACACCGGCATTGCGCTCAGCATCTTCTTTGAGTTGTTCATTGCGACGGGCAGCAGTCAGAGCACTGTCCAAACGCATATTCACGCGGCTGATAGAGTCATTACGCAATTTGATTGTCATTTGTGCAGAGTCACGCTGACCACTGACGGTATTGACTACTTTGATAGTCGAGTCGAGTTTCAGAGCGAGAGTATCAATCCGCTCAACTGCGTTCGTATCTACAACAATCACGCGAGGCTTGAATGCTAAGATTTCGGGTTTGAATTTATACAACCAAACCGAAATCCCAATCACTGCTATGAAAAGCAGGGTCAGTGTAAGAAGAATAAAAATCAGTTGCTTTGCTGTCATATTGCACCGCTCTATGAAATTATTCGCCGTTGTGCCAATTCATCCAAGAAGTTCTGCTCTTCACGGAGTGCTTCTTTGGTATGCTCGTCAAGACGTTTTTCCTTGAGTCGTTCTAACGCTTTTTCTTTTTGCATCGCCGCAGCAAGATCAACTCGTTTACGTTCCTCTTCAGCACGGAGTTCTTCGAGTTCGTTATACATGATTTTCAAATCATGCTTGAGTGCTCGAATGTGATACCAACCTGCTTCGAGGGCTTGCGCTGAGGTCATGCCATGTTGCGCACTGCCTGCTTGAACCATCAAAGAACGAATGTGATCTTCTGCTTGCGCAATCTCTTCTTCTTTCCTTGTGCGTGCCTGTACTGTCACACCAAATGCATTTCTTGCATTCGTTGTCTCCGTTGAGCGAATATCCAGCACGGGCTGTAAGCGAAAAGCAAATTTTTTAGCCATGTCTTGAAGCATTATTGAAATGATCACGAACTTCAAAGAATCGCCAAAACTCTACTCTCCGTAGTTGTATCGGCAACTTCACCAAAAACTTGATACAATCCATGATACAATCAATGCTTTCGGTGTACAAGTATCGTGAATTTTTTGTTTGAATGTGTACTTTTACTCCGGTATCTGCGATGATGATACGCGGGCAGGGATATGCTTGGGGTTAAATACCAATAAGCCATATTCTTCACCTTCCGTATTATCGATATGCTTATGGTGCGCGTGATGGGCGCGGATCAAACCTTGTACGTATCGATTGCGAATCGAGTATGTCCAGCGCATTCTGCGGTGAATGACAATATCATGAAAGAAAAAATTCGTCATGCCATATATCGATACACCGCAACCCAACCATAAACGTGCATCTAAAGAGGACAATCCCGAAAAAATTAGTCCAATGCCCAGCGAAGCAAAAAACACAAGAAAGACATCGTTGAGCTCAAACCAACCTTTGCCTTTTTTGTGATGTGTTTGATGAATTTTCCACAATATTCCATGCATGATGTATTTGTGAAATCCATAAACAAAGCATTCCATAAGGACGAAACCAAGAATAATAAGAGCGCAGGCAGAAAGAAAAGTCGTGAATGTCATCATGATGCTTGTGCTGAAATACTTGGTAAGTGAAGCGTTAAGCCATCGTAGGCAAGTCGAATATGCGAGGGAAGTTGCGCTTCCGTGTCGCTGTGCTTAAGATTATGAGCAATATGGGTAAAGTATGTTATTTGGGGTTGTATTTGCTCGGCAACTGCAATTGCTTCAGGTACTGTGTAATGTGTAGAATGCTGAGGAGCATAACGTAATGCATCGAGAATTAAAATTTCTACACCACTCAGCAAACGTAAAGAATGCTCTCCGATGTAGTTGGTATCGGTACAATAGGCGATATTGCCGAAACGGAAACCCAACACCGCCAAATTACCATGAAGCATTGGAATTGGTTGTACAGGAATATCACCTATCATAAAAGTTTGCTCATCGATGATATGAACCTCTACTTGTGGAATACCGCCACCAATTTGAGTAGCATAGCCAAAAGCATAAAGAAACGAACGCTTAAGATTGTCGAATGTTTCTTGCATAAGGTAAATAGGCATTGCTTTTTCTTGCTTAAAATTATAGCACCGAATATCATCAAAACCTGCAATATGGTCGATATGATGATGGGTGTACAATACTGCATCAAGCTTGGTGGTATTAGTCATGAGCATTTGCTGGCGAAAATCCGGTGTTGTATCGACAACAATCGTTGTTGTTGACGACTGTACCATAATCGATGGACGCAAGCGTTTGTCGCGTATGTCGGTTGAAGTACATGTTGCGCACGAGCAGGCGATAGTTGGTACACCGGTCGATGTTCCTGTGCCCAACAGCGTAACAGTCAGTGCGGGTGTATGTACCATAGTATCGTCAGAGAGAAAAATTAGTACGAACGCTCCTCGACAGGAATTTGCATACGCCGAAACTGATCGATAACGAGTGTACGAACAGAGTCTTCTTGCTTGTTAAGCGCATGGGGAATATAGGTTACAACGCTTACCTTGCCCAGTAAGTCACTTCGTGAGCGAAGGACACCAGCCATCATTTCCAGACGACGTTGAACTTTTTCATATTCATTGGCATCAAGTTTACCGACAATGTACAGTTTTGTCGGCAGTGTATCAGTGGTAATTACACCGGCAACATGAGACATTAACACGGCTTGTTTTTTCAGATCATTATCTTTTGAATACAATAATCCTTCTTTCAAGACATTCCGATAATCATCAACCGAAGTACATTGTTTATAGATTGCTGTGCTACCTACGGTCATTTTAGTGTAAGCAGAGTCAGCACCGATTTCTTGTGTGATGGTCTGAATAATGTTGCTTGCACGAGTCGAATCAATCGGGCTCATGACAGTTACAAACACAGCATTCGTTGCGGGTATTTTTCGTTTTTTGACGATAGCACTCCGCTTGGGCATTTGACGATATACCATTGTCAAGACGCCGACAGTCAAAGGAAGCATTGCTAAAAAGGCAAGAATATAGATCCAACCACGTTTTATATTCGATGACCGCCCGTCTGCTACTTGTGTATCTGCATCATCAAGAGGTTCGTCATCAAGCAGAGGTTTATTCGATATACTCATAAAGATTATTGTTCCGAGAGATTGTATAAGACATTGTATTTCAAAAATGAATAGGTAGCGCACGAAAAATTATTACCCTGATTGCGTCATACCCCTTGAAGTGTACAGTTAACATTATTCTAGACATTGCCACGCCACCCGTGCGTTTTTGGGCTATTCATCAGCATTATTTGTCGACAACATAAAAAAGTCGATGCAAGTTTCCCCAAAATGGCGTACTGCAATATGTTGCCACATCGGAGGGCGCATAATTGATTCAAAAGTACTATGCTCTACAACGACGATGCCTCCGGGGCGGAGTAAATTACCACGAATAATGCCACTGACAATACTGTTAGCAAGAAGAAGTTTATAGGGCGGATCGCAGAAAATAAGATCGAAGAGTGATGGCGCAGTAGAGGTGCGGAAGCGTTCGCTCAAAAGGATATCGGGAGCTTT
>DHLT01000105.1 GCA_002405405.1 Ignavibacteria bacterium UBA4661
TTCATTGCAGTGAACTTTTGACAAAAGTTCTTTCGGTAAGAAGCAGGCATACTCTTTCTTTGAGAATAGCATTTAGTGTGAAATTTCAATGGCAGATAAACAGGTAACACAACAAGAGACGGCGGGTAATGAAGACAATGAAATGTCATTCTGGGGGCACTTAGAAGAACTGCGTTCCCGAATTTTAAAAGCATTAGTAGGCGTTGTTGTCTGCTGTATCGGGGCGGGTTTCTTTATCGATCCACTCATGAATATTATTCTTCTCAAACCGGCAGTTGATGCCAAATTACAATTGCAAAATCTTCGTCCTTTTGGTCAACCTTTTTTGTATTTCAAAGTCATTGCTATTACTGGTATTATCGCCGCGATGCCCATTTTATTGTACCAATTATGGAAATTTATTGCTCCTGGTTTATATGAACATGAGCGATCATGGGCAGGAAAGATTACTTTTTTTACAACAATCTGTTTTCTTGTCGGTATTGGTTTTGCTTATATGGTCATGATACCCGGTATGCTTGCATTTGCGGCAACCTTTGGATCGACGTCAATTCAAAATATCATTGATGTCAATGAGTACTTTGGTTTCATGACAACTACCATACTCGGAGCCGGGTTGATTTTCGAATTACCTATGATTACCTATGTTCTTGCACGGTTTGGTATTGTAACATCTGTCATGATGGGTACATATCGTCGTCACGCAATTATTGTAATTTTAATCATTGCCGCAATTATCACACCCAGCCCTGATCCGATTAACCAATTGATTTTTGCTGCACCATTGTATGTACTGTACGAACTGAGTATTATCATCGCCCGCTTTTCTGCAAAGCCACGGAAAGAAACACCTTTTGAGTAGTATTGACTTGTTGTTGAGGTCTTGTGTAAGACGTTCGCTGACAACAAAAGAAGAATATCGCTCCTTGTAGATCACGTTGAAAGATTCTACTTCCGTAAAGCGTCGTATCGTTGATTAATTATTTTTTGTTAAAGTCCACTACGTGTTGTGTAAGAACCACATTGTAAGACAGTCGAGAACAAACTAGTTAGTTATAAAAGTATTTGTCCATACTATCTCGTCTGTCGTACAACTAATCACCCTTTCAGAGGGCGTAGCCACAGTCTTTTCCTGTGTAATAATTTTTGTGATGACACAATTGCAAGGCGGTATGCTCTGAGCGTGAGTATGCAAATCTGCTATCATGTTTATCTTTTGCTGTTGTCTGACAGCACGCGAAGAGTATAGTGACTATGCCTTTCGCCTTAATCGCTTTCTACTACTACAATAGTTGCTATCTCCTATAGCATTCTTTCAATAAAAGTGTTGTTGCCCCACAATTTTGTATGCCCGCCAATGCAGAAATGCACATACATTTCTTTTCATGACATTGGTCGCAACTGGTGGGGTAATCTTGGGATTTACAACAACTTCAATAGCCCAAATCTCAGTGAACCATTCATGGAAGATGCAGGTTGGGTACGCTTGCGCGAAGTAACCTTTAGCTATTCGTTGCCACAAGAAGTATTGCACAGCATTGGCTTTATGCAAAATGCTTCGATCTTCTTTACCGGTCGGAACCTATGGCTGAAAACAGGATATACCGGTGTTGATCCCGAAACCAACTTAACAGGTGCTTCCGGCATTCAAGGTATTGACTACTTCAACACAGTTGGCACACGGAGCTATTCATTTGGTATTCGTGTCGGATTCTAACACTCACAACATTTTGCATTTTCTACTACTTGGAGTTTTATCATGAGAAATAATGTTTTACACCGGCGTTGGCTTGCTGTATGGAGAAGCGCGATTCTCTGCACAATGGCGTCAGTTGGAATAGTAGTCGCATCTTGCGACCGCTGGGTTGATACGAATATAAATGTCGACCCTAATAATCCTACAGATGTTCCTGTCAATCTTTTGCTTTCCTCAGCAGAGGGTGGGATTGCTTATGTTCATACCAGTACGTTAAGTCGGATTACAAATTTGATGACTCAACATTATATGGGTACTGATCGTCAGCACGAGGCATACTATAATTACCAAATTACTGAGTTTGATGTCGGAGATATTTGGGACATATCCTACTCAAATGTCATGGTGAACTTGAATACCATTATTACCAAATCCAATGCAGCAAATGCACGTTCACCACATTATCGTGGTGCAGCACGTGTTCTTTTAGCAATGAATATTGGTGCAGTAACAGATGCATGGGGCGATGCTCCCTTAAGTCAGGCGTTTGGTGGTGTAGGAGCCTTGCAACCGGCATTTGATACACAACAATCGATTTATCAACGGATTCAGCAATTACTCGATTCGGCTATTATCGATTTTGCGGCACCAACGAGCATTCCTGCTCTTGCTCTTGGTGATATTCTCTATGGTGGTGATGTGGCTATTTGGACACGTGCAGCATGGACACTCAAAGCGAAATATGCGATCCACTTAACCAAACGTGATGGCAATACTGCCGCAACCAATGCTCTGAATTTTATTCGTAATGGTATGACATCGAATGACGATAATATGCTATTCCAATTTGCGTCGGCAGAAACATCATCGTCACCCTTGTATCAATTCTTGCAAGGTCGTACAGGTGACATTGGTTTCGGTGCAACACTAGCGACAATCATGAATCGTTTGAGTGATCCTCGTCGTGCCGTTTATGGTAGACCTGCAGCTAATGGTACAGTATCCGGTGGAGGTGATTTTGGTCCATATTTCTTTGCAATCAATGGTCGTGCGGGATTGGTAACGTATGCGGAAGATGCTTTCATCGAAGCGGAAGCCAATGCTCGATTGGGAAATACAGCAGCAGCACGCACAGCATTTATTAATGCGGTGACTGCATCTTTGCAACAGTATGGCGTAAGTGCTACGGCAACAACAGCATACTTGGCGCAGGCAAGTGTTGTGCCGGCAACGGGTATTACGCTTGATCGTATCATGGAGCAAAAGTATATCCACCTCTTTACTAATCCGGAGTCGTGGACCGATTGGCGCAGAACCGGATTTCCTGCTCTGACAGCGATTGCTGGTAGTGCAATTCCGCGCCGTCTGCCATTACCGATCAATGAGCGTTTGTATAATCTTCCGAATTATCCGACCGGTGGCAATACTACCGCGTGGATGTTTGGTAGAATGTGGTGGGACCAATAGTGTATCATTGAATCGTAGAATTCAAGAGAAGTTGTTTTCTTAAGAATACTTCAAAGGGGACACACGCTACACCCCCTCGCCATTCGTTTAGTACGGGGCGAGGGGGCTTTTTTTGCTTTTTTCAAAAAATGGGTATATTTTCCCTTTCACTAAAAAATAATGTTTCTGAAATACACTAAAATTTTGTTTGACATATCGGTTAGTAGTAGCGTGTTCCGATAAACAATGTACCGATTCACCGCCAAAGTGTCTTTTTGTGTGTTGTGTTACTGCATCGGATTGGTTTATACGGATACTTATGTTCCTTGTTTATTTGACTTCAACACTTCAATAATGTTCTCTAATTCATAGTGATACAGAAATACACTGCGTCACTTCTCTTTTCATTCAATTCGTAGGAATTTGTATGAATCATGTTTTCGGTTTTGTTCCGACAGGACGACAATTTGCCCGCTACGCGCTTATGACAGCACTTGCGGCAATGTTCGTTGTGTTCGGACACAGCACGGCATTTGCCCAGTCAGTTATCCAAGGGCGCGTAACGGACGAGTCCGGTAATAAACTTGGTGGTGTCACGGTTCGCATCAAAGGTGGTACTCGTGGTGCGGTAACTAAAAAAGATGGAGCTTACTCCATTCAAGTTGGTGCCGGCGAGAAAGTCTTGACATTCTCTTTGCTTGGTTATGCTCGTAAAGAAGTCAATATCGGTGAAAAAACAACCGTAGATGTTGTTCTGAACTTAGAATCACAACTTCTTGATGAAGTTGTTGTTGTGGGTTATGGTTCATCAAGTAAACGCGACTTGACGGGTAACATTACCAAAGTAGCTTCGGCAGATATTCAGGATATACCGGTACCAACATTGGATGCGGCTATTCAAGGTAAAGCCGCGGGAGTAGTGGTAACACAAGGTTCCGGTAAACTTGGCAATGCCGTTCAAATCCGTGTACGTGGTGCGGCATCAGTTTCGGGTTCGAATGAGCCATTGTATGTCCTTGATGGTATTATCTTAACACCATTTTCAGCAACATTGACACCAACGAATCCCCTTGTTGATTTGAATCCTCAAGATATCGAGTCTATCGATGTATTGAAAGATGCAGCGGCGGCGGCAATTTATGGTTCACGTGGTGCGAATGGTGTTGTCGTCATCACCACGAAAAAAGGTAAAGTAGGACGTACCAATGTCAATGTGTCATTACAATCGGGATTTAGCAATCCAACCAAACAGGTTGAATTCTTGAATGGTCAACAATATGTTGATTATTTGCTTCTTTCCGGTGCAGGCGCAGACCGTAATCGTGCGCGTTTAGGTATTGCAGTTACACCGGCAAACTCCCGCGTAGGATTTGTTCGCTCATTCTTGAATGACCAAAGTTTAGGTGCAATCCCTGCGACCGGTACAATTGACCCAAGCCGCGTTCCTAACCAAAACTGGAGTGAGTTAATTTTCCCGAGTAATGTACCAACCAACCAAATTGATGTCAACATCAATGGTGGTAATGAGAAAACAACCTTTTATGCTTCGGGGCAGTACTTTGAGCAAACAGGTACCGTTGTTGGTAACAAGATGGATCGTTTTACCACACGTTTGAATGTCGAACATAAAGTATCCGATATCTTCAAAGCAGGATTCAACTTCAGCTTGGCGCGTACATTTAATGATCGTTTGGCGGCAGATAATGCGTTCTCCAATCCGATCCAAGCAGTGGCGATTCCGTCTATCACACCAGCAATCAACCCTGCAACGGGTCTGCCAATTGGTGCGACAGCAGAAGACTTGGATTATCCACTGTATTATAACCCATTCCTCGGTATTGGTAATAGCTATCGCCGCACAACCATTATTCGCAATTTGGGTACATTCTTTGGTGAATTACAAGTGGTTGAAGGGTTGAAATTCCGCACGGAAATTGGTTTTGATATTATGAATCAGAATGACGACCAGTACTTCAACTCTGTTACACGCAGAAATAATGGTACGGCTCCCCTCGGTTCAGGTTCATTCTCAACCCAACGCATTGAGAACATCAATGTCAATTCGTTCTTCTCGTATCTCAATACATTCGATGAAGCACGCCATGTTCTTGATCTTACCGCAGGTATGTCATATCAAAAACAAAACACGATCGGTAATACTGTCAGCGGTCAGGATTTCCCATCGGATGAGTTCAAAAAACTCACAGCTGCCGCACGTATCACAGCGGGTTCGAGTACAGAAACAGAATTTAGTTTCTTGTCATATTTCGCTCGTGCGAACTATAAATTCCTTGATCGTTATTTGATTTCAGTAAGCGGTCGTATTGATGGTTCTTCACGTTTTGGCGCTGATAATCGTTATGGTTTCTTCCCAGCGGCTTCGGTGGGTTGGGTCATTTCGCAAGAGGACTTCCTCAAAAATGTTGAATTCCTCAGCTATTTGAAATTGCGCGCAAGCTATGGTCGTACAGGAAATGCCGAGATCGGTAACTTTGCTTCACGTGGTCTCTTTACCGGTGCACAAGCAACTGCTTCATACAATGGTAACCCCGGTATCGTTCCATCACAATTAGCTAATCCGTCATTAACATGGGAAACAAATGACCAAGTTGATGTTGGTGTCGATTTCTCGCTCTTTAGCAATACCATCACTGTTGAACTTGCATACTATAACAAGCTTTCCAAAGGTTTGCTCTTGAATGTGAATGTTCCGGCAACCACAGGATTCTCAACTATCGTGCGCAATGTGGGTAATATGACCAATAGTGGTTTTGAGTTCGCTGTAACTGCTGATGTATTCAAAACAGATGATTTCTCGTGGCGTATGAATGTCAATGGTGCAACCTTGAATAACGAAGTAACAAACTTGCAAGGTCAAATCATTGAAGGTGCATTTACTATGAGTCGCGCAATGGAAGGTCAGCCACTCGGTGTATTCTTTACACCTGAGTATGCAGGCGTCGATCCTTCTAATGGAAATGCACTCTGGTATCGCAATACATTGCTTGCCGATGGCTCACGCGATCGTACGGTTGATAGTGTATACAGCCGTGTACAACGTGTTGCCGCGGGCAACCCAATTCCATCATTTACCGGTGGTTTTACTAATACATTCCGCTACAAAGGTCTTGAACTGTCGGTATCATTCAATGGTGTATTTGGTAATAAACTGAATTGGTATGGTGTTGGTCGCTTCTCTTCGGCAAATGCTTTGTTTGAAGATAACCAAACCGTTGATCAATTAAATTCATGGACACCAACAAACAGGAATACCAATATTCCTGAAGCACGGTATTTAACAAACAATGGGTCGCAACAGTCAACACGCTATATCATTGACGGTTCGTTCATTCGTTTGCGTAATGCGACATTGTCATACAATTTGCCGAAAGAATGGATTTCTGATTTGGGCGTAAATAATGTTCGTGTGTTTGTTACCGGACTGAACTTGCTGACATTTACTAAGTATGTTGGTTGGGATCCTGAGGTAAACAGTGACTTTGCTGTGACAAATATTTCGCAGGGTGTAGACTTCTATACTCCTCCGCAAGCACGTACATTCATGTTCGGCATTAATGTCGGATTTTAATTGACCTGATTACAAAGACTTTTTCTCAAGGTATTATTTATGAAATTTTCAGCTATGAAAACGAAAGTCGCGTCCAGCTTGGTAGCACTCGGTTTGAGCGTTGCAGTGGTAGGGTGTGCTTCTCGTTTGGATATCAATCCGATCAATACAATCGATGGCGCGAATGCTCTTTCGACCGATCAGGGTGTAAAAGTAGCGTTGACCGGCGCATATGCAGGATCGAACCTTGGTTCGACAAACTTACTTGGTGGTGCAATGATGTACTGCTCAGAGTTCTTGGCAGATGATGGTGAAGCACGTTTTGCCGGTACATTTCAAGGACAGTTTGAAGTATGGGCTAAACAAATGGTCAGCAATAACGCACTTGCTACCGGCATGTGGTCATCAGCATATGTAACAATTAATCAAACGAACTTGGTCTTGGCAAATCTTGATAAAGTTGTTACGCGGGCGGATAAAGAGGATGTCGAGGGGGAAGCCCGTTTTATTCGTGGTTTGCTCTACTTTGAATTGGCAAAATATTATGGTCGATTCTGGGGCGATGGCGATCAAAACACCAATTTGGCAGTACCGTTGGTATTAACACCAACGACGGCTGTAAGTGATGCTGATAATCGTCCACGTGCTACCGTTGCAGCGGTCTATGCACAAGCAATTAGCGACCTTACTCGTGCTGAACAGCTCTTGCTCGAAGGTTCTGATGGTACTCGTGCCACGAAATCAGCTGCAGCTGCAGTGCTTTCACGTGTGTATTTAGCGCAAGGTGACTTCGCTCGTGCCCGCGATGCAGCACAGCGTGTAATTGCAGCCAATGTTTATAGCTTGGCAGCGACATTTGATCAAGCTTTCAACGAAGCTGCCGCAGGTTATACCCGTGAAAATATTTTCCGTATGTCGGTTACTGCTCAAACAGGCACAAATAACATGCAGCAGTTCTACTCACCGGCGGCACTCGGTGGTCGTGGTGATGTCCGTATTCAAGCTTCTCATCTTACACGATATGAAGCAGGTGATGTCCGTGCAGGATTTTTCAATATTTCCGGTGGTAATCGCTTTAGCAATAAGTGGAATGTACAGTTTAATGATGTAGCTTATATCCGTTTTGCTGAAATGCTCTTGACTCGTGCGGAGTGTAACTTCCGTTTAGGTACAACAATCGGAGCAGCACCGCTTGCAGATGTGAATGCAATCCGCACTCGTGCTGGTTTGCCGGCACTTACACAAGCAAACTTGACGCTTGATCGTATTCTTGCTGAACGCCGTTTGGAGCTTGCCTTTGAGGGACAATTGCTGTGGGATTTGAAACGTAATCGTGCCACAACAATTACTGCAAATCCGGCTCGCTCATGGACAAACCCTCTGTTTATTTTCCCTATTCCGCAACGCGAGATTGATACCAATCCAAACTTGGTGCAGAATGCAGGATACTAAGACATGAAGAGAGATTCTCTTTTGTCTTGTAAATGAAAAAAGACCGTCAGCAATGACGGTCTTTTTTTATACCATGTACTTCTGTATATCTTACCGTACAACGACGACGGGAATATCTAATTCATGACGTACGCCGGTAATGGTACTCCCGAAGATAATATCTTTGATGCCACGGTGTCCATGACCACCCATAACCAGCATGTCAATGTTTTGTTCGCGAGTAATACGAACAATTTCTTTCGTCACATTGCCAAATCCAAGTTGATGGTGGGTGGGAATACCCTTGTCGCTGAGGGAACGTTGCAGTTGTGTCAGGTACTCTTCGTCTTCACGAGCTTCGGCATCATAACTTTGTGCACCAAATACTTGCCCTACGGCACTTTCAACAACATGAATAAGCATAACTTCAGCATCATATTGACGAGCAAGCTGGCAAGCATGGCTCAGCGTGCGTTTATCGTCTTTGGTAAAGGCAAGTGTTACGCCGATGCGCTTGAATTCCAGTGATTCTAATTGTACCGTGCCATCAGTGGTAATAAATTCTTCTGAGAGCATTGCCCATGCTTGTTCTTTACGCTGTTTACGTGTTGGAAAAAAAGGATGAATTGCAACATAGAGCAATAAGCCAATGATGAAAGTAATGCCCACAAAACACAGGAGTTTCAAGCCCGGTGGTTCGGGGCTTACAAAGACATCTATCATGACATCAGCAACAAGTTTGCCATTGAGTCCTATAATAATCAGTGCTGCACACCACGCCGCAATGAGTACCATTGTGCGATTTGCAAAGACTCCCATTGTTACGCGATCGCTCGTAAAATGAATCAGAGGTATAATAGCAAAAGGGAGTTGTAAACTCAGAACAACTTGCGAAACAATGAGAAGTTCATAAACTCCGTGTTCACCATGATACGACAACACAAAGACGGCAGGAACAATAGCAACAAATCGAGTGATAATCCTGCGTAAATAAGGACGCATCCGAAAATTCAAAAAACCTTCCATGACAACCTGCCCTGCAAGTGTGCCGGTAATTGTCGAAGATTGTCCTGCGGCAATGAGTGCAATTGCAAAGGCAATACCTGCCAGCGATGAACCTAGCAAAGGTGAGAGTAGTTGGTGCGCATCTTGCAATTCGCGCACTTGGATGCCATTTTTGAAAAAGACAGCTGCCGACAACACAAGGATTGCCATATTGACAAAGAGTGCTCCATTGAGGGCAACAACAGAATCAATAACATTGTACTTGATAGCAGAGCGTTTTCCCTCTTCATTTTGCTCGAATGCCCTTGTCTGAACGAGTGCCGAGTGCAAGTACAGATTATGAGGCATGACCGTAGCACCAATAATCCCGATAACAATGTATAGCCCACCATGTGGTATACTGGGGGCTAATCCACCGAAAATGGACGGAATATGAGGTTGCGCAAGAAAAAGCTCTAAAAGAAAACATCCGCCAATTGTAGCAACAAGCGCGAGAATAAACGCCTCAAATGTTCTCATGCCAAAGTGTTGTATTGCAAGCAGGAGGAATGTATCGGCAGCAGTAATCAGTACACCCCACAACAATGGAATATGAAAAAGCAACTGCAACCCTACCGCGGTGCCGATAATTTCTGCCAAATCACACGCGGCAATAGCAATTTCACAGAGTATCCATAAACAAACTGCCACCGGTTTCGGATAGTGATCTCGACATGCTTGAGCGAGGTCGCGTCCGGTAACAATACCGAGCCGTGCTGAAAGAATTTGCAAGAGAATAGCCATAGCATTGGACAAAACCAGAACCCAAACGAAAGTGTAACCAAAGCGCGCTCCACCCTCGATATCTGTTGCCCAATTGCCCGGATCCATATAGCCAACACTGACCAAATAAGCAGGACCGAGAAAAGCAAAAATGCGTTTGAATGTTGTTGTGCCGGCAGGAATCTGCACACTGCGGTGCACTTCCGAAAGAGATGTGTGCTGATCCTGTGGGTTGTCGGTAGTCTGTTGTTGAGAATGAAGCATAGATTTGTACAAAGAGAGTCTGCCAGATAGCAACACATTATGCTGGATGCATGTTGTACATATGCAGATATGAGAAAAGTATTGTTAAGCAATAATTTCAACAAAGATGTTGTGTGCAGTCTCCGACCCAATGCTGCAAGAGGTTTCACCGACTTGAAGCGTAATTGGACCATCGAATGGTTCTTGGGTAACAATTCGTACAACGGTGCCGGGTTTCAAACCAAGTTTTTCAACATAACGAAGAAAATCAGGTGATTCGCTATTCACACGACGAATCGTCAGGTCTGTGTCTACAGCACAGCCATATAATGGCAGTCGATGTAAAAACGGCAATGAACCGTCACGTGCAGGAATTGGATCGCCGTGGGGATCATATTGTGGCGATCCAAGCAGTGCATCGACTTTATCTTCAAATTCTTCTGAAATGTGATGTTCTAAACGCTCGGCTTCTTCATGAACTCTATCCCATGAGTAGCCCAATGCTTGCGTTAGATATAATTCTAACAAACGATGATGACGAATAATCTCAAGAGCAATATTCATACCGGCAGGTGTGAGTTTTACACCGCGATACGACTCATGTTCTGCAAGGCGCAATTCAGCTAATTTTTTACACATGTTCGTAACGGATGCAGACGATACATTCATAACTTTAGCAATCTCATTGGTGGTTGCATTACCCTGCTCTTGGAGCTTGTAAATCACTTTGATGTAATCCTGCGTATTGGCACTGAGCATAGAATCGTTTGGCATGGAAAAAAGCAATTTTTGTTTTGCTAAAAATAAATTTAGCCGAAACTAAAAAAATCCGATGATTTTTATCACGGATAAATTTTCAGCATCTTTTTCAAGGCAGTAAAGAGAATTACCACTTCCGAAAACACTTGGTTTTCCGTATTTTTCGGTCTTTAAATTTCCGTGCCTTTTTTGATACAAGAACAAATCTTGTCAGTGATTCACAATATTTATTTTTTCATTTTTCCTTCCCTAAGAGTATTCTATGTCCTCAACCGGTAGCCAGCGTATTGTACCTGTAACAATGGAAGACGAGATGCGTAACTCGTACCTCGATTATTCGATGTCGGTTATTGTTTCTCGTGCATTGCCTGATGTTCGTGATGGTCTCAAGCCCGTACATCGGCGCATTTTGTATGGTATGACAGAACTTGGTCTTGCGCCCAATCGCCCGTACAAAAAATCAGCGCGTATTGTCGGTGAAGTTCTTGGTAAATATCATCCGCATGGTGATGGCTCGGTCTATGATGCTATGGTGCGTCTTGCACAAGATTGGTCTATGCGTTATCCTCTTGTGGATGGTCAGGGAAATTTCGGTTCGGTCGATGGTGATTCTCCGGCGGCAATGCGTTATACTGAAGCACGGCTCGCATCACTCTCTTCAGAAGTTTTACGCGATCTTGAAAAAAACACGGTAGATTTTCGTCCGAATTTTGACGACTCTCTGCAAGAGCCAAGCGTAATGCCTACTGTAGCACCGCTTCTACTTGTGAATGGTGCAGGCGGTATTGCTGTCGGTATGGCAACGAATATTCCACCGCATAATCTCACGGAAGTGGTCAATGGCTTGCTTGCCATGATTGAAAATCCGAATATCACCGATGAGGAAATGCTCAAGCATATCATCGCACCGGATTTTCCAACAGGGGGTATTATTTATGGCTATGAGGGCGTGCGCGATGCCTATATGACAGGGCGTGGACGAGTTTTGGTACGTGCTCGTGCAGCATTTGAGAAACAAAAAAATGGTCGTGAAAGCATTGTTGTTACTGAGTTACCCTACCAAGTCAACAAAGCAAGTTTAATTGAAAAAATTGCCG
>DHLT01000173.1:0-6855 GCA_002405405.1 Ignavibacteria bacterium UBA4661
GTTTTGAGTAAAAAGCAGTCTTTTTTGCTACTCAATTTTGAGTAACAATGGAAAAATCAAAAACTCTGTTTTTAGCGAAATTTCCCCTTCCCAAAAATGGGAAGCGGGATTTTAGCGAAATTTCCCCACGCCCTGCGAGGCGAGATGACGACATTCTGCCGTAATTTTACAATAGATCAGACGGCTGACACCGGCAAATTTATGGGGGGAGAGAATACCCGCGACGACCATGTCAGAAAGGTTGAGTTGCCTACCTCGAGTTTCGTTGTCAATGTTGGCAATGAAATGTATCTTTCCCCTTCTGATCGGTATTGCAGCATTCTTGCATATCATCACATGACCATCACATAAAAAACAAAAAGCGTTACCCACACAAATGGCAGGTAACGCTTATATGGTTCTCACACGATTGCCTAAAACACAAGTGTTTTATCATACCGTCATTGGTCAAGAACCCATGTAATTCTTCTATGGTTAGATAGAGCTTGCGCTTTTTCATCCCATCATGGAGCAAGAATTACACTTCAATACAAGAAGCGATGAACACTTGTCAGTACGCCACGACTGAGGTTTTGGAGAGAACATCTGCCACTACCAACACATGGTACCATATGCAGAGTCAGATTCCAGACGCTATTTCATTGGTTCATCAAAACAAGAAACAACGAGGAGAAGGCGGCGACCTCTTCAAGGTCTGAGGGTGTTCACTCTCGTTTTCGGAGGACTCACGTACTCAGGTCGCCAATGGTGTACTTCGCAATACACATTTCCTCATGAGTCTTGCTGATTCAAAAGTACAATGAATCTCTGAAATTTCCCCACAACCTATAATGATGTTCTGCTGTAATTTTGCGACAGATCAGACCACCGACATGGGAAGCAGGGACACTGACCGGGATAATTTTGTCGGAGATTACGTTCTCGGCTCCATTCTCTTTTTTGAGAAATTAGTGTTCCCTGCGCTGGTCGGTTTCTCAATCACAATGGTTCAATCTCATTGTTGTGTGCACGCAGATAATCTCCTGAACCCTCTCGGTTAGTGAGCTTCACGCGAGCACGAAAACGTGTACCGACCGGATACCCTTCACGTATCGTACGTGAGCAGGCAACATCAAGATTCTGAGGATATAGCTCGCCTGCAATAGGGCGAACACAAATCGTGGAACGTTTGCCTCTACCACTATGCCAATAGCTTTCGACGATGATTTCAACATATTCTGAATTCATATCTTATACCACCATACAATGAAAAAAGACACCATTGTTGCTCACAAAAATATGATGGGTTTTGCTACTTTCGATAAGAGTGCTGATAATGAACCATGTGGATTGCTGTAGCCAACTGTGATGCTCTCTGCAAGCTCTGTCATGAGCATATTGCGTTTGTGGGCTGTGTGTGCTGATACTCTTTGTACGGATCTGTCAAAAGGGGTAATGATGAGCAATCTACCCTGTTCTAAAGGTTTTTCAAATTCAGGTTCTAATTTTCCCTTTAGACCTCTTGCTAATGCCAAAATGATGGACTGCTCCCCTTTGAGCAAATAATGTAACACATCTTTCTCTATTTGGCTATGAAAACCACTGATAACACAATTACCTTGTTCTCTTTGCTCAATTGCCCAATCATAGCATTTCAATACCACCGAAGCAGGTACTTTTCGACTGCATAAAAAAGCAACTTTATATTGCTTTAATAGTTCGATATTGCCGGCATAATGTTCCATTGGAACAGAAAGTTGCATTGTGTATAGTCCGCTTTGTAGAAAATTTGTAATACAATACTGTTTTTTTCACATTGTTTGGTAAATACGCAATGCAATGTAATGCGTTGTATTTCAATTACTTACGTTGGTGCCTACAGTTTATCAACCACTTTCTATTTACATAGTGTACGCATAACTCTTGTTTTTTTCACATTTTTTGGGAGATAGAATACCTTCGCCATCTATTAATTCCGATATAGGAAACTTCACCTTCAGTTATCAATCTTTCTAATTGCTTTCTTATTTTCCTTTGTGGGATCTCACCGCCAATTCGTTGGTTGATTTCACTGATTGACGAATGTGGGTAGGTGGATATATCCTGAAAAATGAGTTCTTTCAATCTGTAGTTCTCAATCTTTTTTAAACTGGTCTTTCCTTTAAACTCTAACCTTTGCAGAAACTCAGGTGCTACAAAATATTCCACGCCTTTTGTTCTGCCTTTTGATTGCACAATCCCTAAATCGGGCAATCTGCCTAACCAATCTCTGATGGCATTTTGCTGAGGCAGATGTAACACTTTGGAAAATTCAGTTGCCGATAATGTAGTGTGTTGTGCAATTAAGCCCAAGCAAATTATTTCCTTTTGCCGTAAAGCAAATTCCTCATTCGCTCTGCTTACCAATTTAATAACCTCTGTTTTGATAATATGTTTTTTAATAACGACCGCCACTCTGTCATCACCTTCGGATGGAATAGGTATTTGCTTTCCGTTCGATAATAAAGTTTCATACATCCTATCGTATCCACTGCCTTCACGTTCCATCAGTTTAAGGTCATAAAAAACCTTAGAAAGATGCTCATTCCGCTTTACTGTCTTGTGCAAGATGTTGCTGGGAGTAACGCCTATTGGGAACCTGCCCGGATTGTGTATCTCTAATCGATCCGGAAATAAGTTGATAAAAATATCGCCTCGGGTGGTGTAGGAACGATGCACCAAAGCATTGGCAAGTAACTCACGAACTACATCTTCTTCGTAGTTAGGAATAAATTTTCTAAACAATCCATCCGAAACCTCAATCCCTTCTTTCCAATCGGGTATCTGTGTCCAAACTGCTTCTAACATTTCTTTGGGGTTGAGTGAAAAATAATCAAACACAATTTTATATACTCTGTAGCCTTGCTCATCAAATTTTAAAAACTGAATCACTGGAGCATACAAGAGCTTCGCTCTGTCCGTGCGTTTGCCCAACCACAACACTCCCAAGTTGGTTAAATAATCGCCTTCGGAAAACAAGTAATACTCCAGTAACTCGTTGGTTGGTTTTTGCTTAACAAAGTCGGATACTCGGTTCGATGAGCGGATGTCATTGATACATGCTTGAACTTTTTGATTATCAATATCCGTAAGCTTTACCTTGGTGATCTTGGTTTCCCAAATAAATGATGGCTTATCAGTAAGCAAGCGCAATAATTCATCGGGTGGCAGTGGTGTGCAGGTATCAGAAATACGCAGATAATATCTACCATCGGTGGTGCCGGCAATGGAAGATGTACTGGGGAGAACGGTTAGTTCAATGATCTCGCCTCCGTTTTCAGCAGTCTTTATGTGTGTATGTGTGCCTACATTGATGGTCAGTTCCGATATTCTTTTGCGAATTTTATCGGGCAGTGTTGTATCTATTTTTTGATTGGGTGGCGGCAACGATTCGTTATCTTCAATGCCTATAAGAATAATACCACCACGAGCATTCGCAAAGCATACACAATCTTTTGCTAACTCATCAAAATCAGACGTAGCACCTACCACCACTCTTAGCGACTTTTTTTCGATATGTTGTGTTTCGTGCATCGTTGTCTATTCCTCTTCTTCGCCCTCTAATTCTTTCCCCATGCGATACTTGATGTCGTAGTTGATGATGAAGTCTAACTCCTCCTCCGTAAAGCCATAGTGCTGGGCTAAAACAGCATCAATTTCGTCAATAATAGGTTTCGAAAGAGCTATCTTAAATGATTGAGTTTGTGTTTCTCCTGTTTGTTTTTGAATCCTAGTGAGCATTGCAGAGTTTGCTTCCAAATCCTTCAAATATTTCTTGCCAAATTTTAGTAGTTCAGTATCATCTAACATTGAAGAAGGAAATTTAAAACCCTGAATATCGCTAGGATTTAAGTCACGAAGATTAGATGTAATAGTATACCACCACCAAAACAAGTTGCTACTTAGTATTGCGATACAAATTATATCGTGGTTTTTCTCCTTTACAGCAAAAAAAGTTTCTCGACTGGATTTGCCTTCTTTTCCATTTACATAAAACTTTGGGGGAAAATTGGTAAATCTTTTCCAATACAACCCACCAGTAGTTCTATAATAAATGCGATTTGATGAATGTTTACTTATTATGTGAGATTTTGTTTTGTCCGATTTTAAAACTTTTTGAAGAATTATTTCTTCAATCTTATTCCCAAGCTTTGGAACCCAGAAAGAATTTCGTTTATTGTTCCAAGGTATAAAAGAAATATTTGGAAAAACATCATCTCTTGTATCTGATGACCATTTGATGTAGTTAGTGTTATATACATTCTGCCTATCGCTATAATTCGAAACAAATATTGTTAATGCACGATTTACATTTTCAAATAGTTTGCCTGGTCGCCAAGCAAAATTTGAGTACCAAGTTATTTTATTGTTCTCAAGTAAATTTTGTATTACTATCATTCTTTGAGTGCAGACCAATGCAAGCGGCACAATCATTGAAATATTTCCTGTGTCTTTAAGAATTTGAAGACTTCTTTCCATACACATATTGTGAACAGCACCTGATTCAAGTGTTTTAAGACCTTTTAGTTGATAATTTATTTGTCGAATTTCTAAATAAGGCGGATTCCCAATGATCACATCAAAGCCACCCTTCGACTTGCTCAGGGCATCGCCCTTATCTTGTATTATTTCATAAAACTCTGCAAACCAATGAAAGGGCTGGTGCGAGGCAAGCCATGCATGGAGTTTGGCGGGTTTGGTAGTATCAATACCATACAGCTGTTTGGCGAGTAGGATATTGAGTTCGTCGTTAAGCTCTTTCAGGCGTTTGTTGAGTTCTTCTTTTGCCTGTCTGAATTCCTTAAAATCATCGCCATAGGTGAGCTGAATTTCTTTATAGCGTGCAAAAGCACGAGCTACGATGTCGCACTTCTCCTTGATGTTTTCTTTGTCATTATCGAAGTCCATTCTATTCTCAAGAGCAGTATCTAAGTCAGCTTCGGTAGCAAAGCCCACGAGTGTATTTCCTGCACGTATATTAAAATCAATATCAGGCAGTGGCTCTAAGCCAAGATTGAGCTTGCGGTAGTCCGGCTCGACTGTTGCAATGAGCTTGAGGAAGAGGCGCAGTTTTGCAATCTCCACTGCTTCACGCATGATATCCACGCCATACAGATTCTGCAGGATGATGTTTTTATAAATGAAGTATTGCAGATTGGGGTGCTGTGGGCTTTGGATGTTTTCTAAGACTTCTCTGAAAAACTTGAACTTATGTTGAAAGTTCTTTTTGTCGCCGGCATTTGCTCTGTCTTCATCTTCGGTAAAAGCCCTCATGCGTTGAATACAACTCTCATAGAGTGGCTCAAGGATATTCATCGCGGCAAAGAGAAATGCTCCTGAGCCACAGGTTGGGTCAAGAATCGTAACGCTATTGAGTGCTTTATAGAAGTGCTTGAGCAGTTCGGGGTCGGAAGTGCTTTCTACCACATCTTGTGCAAACTGACGTATGTTGAGGTTGTACGTGATAAAGTCATTGATGCTCTGAATCTCTCCGCTATCAATCTTCATGCGTATATCGGTGTAGCGATTTCTTCTCTCAACAACTTCACGCCAAATTTCTGTTGGTAGAGCATAGTCAGCTGGAGCGGATTTATTCCATTCTTTTCTACGCTCTAAAAGATTGGGTTGCGAGGTATCAATGCCAATGTGAATATCTTCAGGCAGTGCCATATCTACGCCTTTTTTTACAGCATCATAGATGTATCGGTCGCCACTGTGCTGTACCATGCGCCACACTTCGGCATCTGCGGTAAATGCTTTGGGATATTGGCGTTTGGTTTCATCAAACAAATAGGGAAGGATACAGTTTTTACTGATGTAATCGGTAATATCTTCTTTGGTGTAGTACGCACCCATATTCGCCCTGTCATTGATATACTTCTCAAAGATGTAACCAATCACATCGGGGTTAATGTCCTTTCCGCTTGCTGTAATGCGTGTATCTAAGTGCCATTCGTACTGATCGAAGAAGTCGAAGAGGCGTTCAAATGCTTTGTCTTCAATGGCAATAGTGGTATTGGATTTTTCTAATTCGTGTTCATCAAAGAGACCACCATTCAAGTAAGGAATTGTGCCAATTTCTATTCGGGTGCTTGGGCTTTGAGTTGGTTCGTTCAAACCTTTGTGAAACAGCACCAAGAGGAAATCACGATAGAAGGAATAGAATTTTGCTTTACCCTTTTTCGCTTTGCAAGCATTGAGTTTATCACGTAGATAGTTTTTATTGTTATCTAAAAATCCTTTCTTCTGAATGAAGTAGCATAACATCAGGCGATTCATCATCAAGGACGCATACCATTCCTGATCGGCTTTATTGGTAATGCCTTTGATGAATGAAAGAAATGCAGTGTGTTCCTTTTTGAATTTATCATAGAACTGTTTTGTAACACGCTCATTGTTTTGCTGAAAGTTATCGGCAATGCGTTTGGTTACATCAACGATAGTGATATGTTCTTCTTCGTCTAACTCAAAGAAAATTCCTGATGCACGTTGATACAAGAGTTCGGGGTCTTGGTTGATATGCCATCGTGTTTCGGTGAGCTTAGTAGGCTTGCCTGATTGTCGCACAACCAGTTGCCAAATTTGTTCGGTTTTCTTGCTATCGAAGAAGATGATTAAATGCTCTTGAAAGAGTTTAGTTACTTTGGTTTCAATCTTCTTGCGGGTATTGTAGTCGGGAATAATGCCATTTGCAAGGGGCTGGCACAGCAACACCTTAAAGCCACTTTTTTCGGCTACTGCTTGAGGGTGTATGCTTCATTATCAACGACAATAGACTGAGTTGTTGTATCGTTGTTCCAGCCAATATCATTAAAAAGTTCGCGGAAATTGAACTGC